>JAWXUJ010000285.1:0-2459 GCA_044432765.1 Eubacteriales bacterium
ACGAAGAACTGTTCGTCGCTGAAACCGATCCCGCTCTGGAGGGCTACGAAAAAGGTCAAGTGACCACCTTGGGCGCTGTCAACGTTATGACTGGCATCTACACCGGTCGTTCCCCTAAAGACAAATTCATTGTCATGGACGACACCTCCAAGGACACCATGTGGTGGACCTCCGACGAATACAAGAACGACAACAAGCCCGCTTCCCAAGAAGCATGGGACTACTGCAAAGAACAAGCCAAGAAGCAACTGTCCGGCAAGAAGCTGTATGTCATCGACCTGTTCTGCGGCGCTGACGTGGAAACCCGTCTGGCTATCCGCTTCGTCATGGAAGTGGCATGGCAAGCTCACTTTGTCAAGAACATGTTCATCACCCCAACTGCTGAAGAAGCTGCAAACTTTGTTCCTGACTTCGTCTCCTACAACGCTGCTAAGGCAAAGTGCGACAAGTACAAGGAACTGGGTCTGAACTCCGAAACCGCTACCATCTTCAACCTGACCACCAAGGAACACGTTGTTCTGAACTCCTGGTACGGCGGCGAAATGAAGAAGGGTATGTTCGCAATGATGAACTACTACCTGCCTCTGAACGGCATGGCTTCCATGCACTGCTCTGCCAACACCGACCTGAACGGCGAAAACACCGCTCTGTTCTTCGGTCTGTCCGGCACCGGCAAGACCACCCTGTCCACCGACCCCAAGCGTCTGCTGATCGGCGATGACGAACACGGCTGGGACGACAACGGCGTCTTCAACTTCGAAGGCGGTTGCTACGCTAAGACCATCAACCTGGATCCAGACTCCGAACCCGACATCTACGCCGCCATCAAGCGCAACGCTCTGTTGGAAAACGTCACTGTCAGCCCTGAAGGCATCTGTGATTTCGACGACGGCTCCGTCACCGAAAACACCCGTGTTTCCTATCCCATCGACCACATCGAGAACATCGTTCGCCCTGTGTCCATGGCACCTGCTGCTCAAAACGTCATCTTCCTGTCTGCTGACGCATTCGGCGTTTTGCCTCCAGTTTCCATCCTGACCCCAGAACAAACTCAATACTACTTCCTGTCTGGCTTTACCTCTAAGCTGGCTGGCACCGAACGTGGTATCACCGAGCCCACCCCAACCTTCTCCTCTTGCTTCGGTCAAGCATTCTTGTCCCTGCACCCCACCAAGTATGCTGAAGAACTGGTCAAGAAGATGGAAACCACTGGCGCAAAGGCTTACCTGGTCAACACTGGCTGGAACGGCACTGGCAAGCGTATCTCCATCAAGGACACCCGTGGCATCATCGACGCAATCCTGGACGGCTCCATCAACGATGCCGACACCAAGGTTATGCCTTACTTCAACCTGGAAATCCCAACTGCTCTGCCCGGCGTTGACACTGGCGTTTTGGACACCCGTGACACCTATGCTGATGCAGCTGAATGGGACACCAAAGCTCAAGACCTGGCTGGTCGTTTTGTCAAGAACTTCGTCAAGTACACTGGCAACGATGCTGGCAAGGCTCTGGTCGAAGCTGGTCCTAAGCTCTAAGTTTCAAAACGGTAGGATATTAAACCCTACATAAAACAGCAGGTGTGACACGGCAACGTGTCACACCTGCTCACGCAATATTAATTCGCCGCAGTATGACGGTTTTGATTGATGAATAATTATAGTGGCAACTACAACACCCTGCTGTTTGCATTAAAAATGGACGAAATGCAATACCCAAAACATACCAGGATGATGTTCGCTAACCATTCCCGCCCGCAGGCGAAATTGTTAATCGTTAATCAACAGCGTCATGCTGCGGAGACAATGAGAATATCACCGCTGAAGGGTTTCCCTTCAAATTTTTTCGGAGGTGTAACATGAAAAAGCATAAAGTACAATTTATGGAGACCGTCCTACGTGACGCAAACCAATCCTTGATCGCTACCAGACTGCCTTACGACACCTATGAGCCCATCTTGCCTACCATTGACAAGGCTGGCTTCTATGCTGTCGAATGCTGGGGTGGCGCCACTTTTGACGTCTGCCTGCGCTATCTGAACGAAGATCCCTGGGAAAGACTGCGCAAACTGCGTAAGAACCTGCCCAACTCCAAGCTGCAAATGCTGTTCCGCGGTCAAAACATCTTGGGCTACAAGCACTATCCCGACGACGTTGTTTCCATGTTCGTCCAAAAGGCCATCGAAAACGGCATGGACATCATCCGTATCTTCGACGCACTGAACGACACCGAAAACATGAAAACCGCCATCGAAGCCTGTAACAAATTCGGCGGCATGGCTTCTGGCACCCTGTCCTACACCACTTCCCCTGTCCACACCTTGGAAAACTATGTGAAGCTGGCAAAAGAACTGAAAGTCATGGGCGTTGGCTCCATCTGCATCAAGGACATGGCTGGCATCATGGGTCCCCAAGAAGCATATGACCTTGTCTCCGCTTTGAAGGACGCAATGCCTGAAA
>JAWXUJ010000286.1:0-2450 GCA_044432765.1 Eubacteriales bacterium
CCACCACATCGCCATGGACAACCAAAACTTCCAAATGAGCCTCTATGCCGCTGGCAGTCGCTATGAAAACGGCGTCATCGAGCACGATTTGTACTACGAAGAGGACGGTTTCCAATTCTTCACAGCCAACTTTGAGCCAGACGGCTTTGAGTGCTTGCGGGACAAGTTCATCGGGGCATACCGCACCGAGCGGAACCCCATCACCGTGGAATCCGGTGTCATGGGTGGTAGTTTTGAAAAGGGGGGCAACCACTGTGGTGGTCTCCAAAAGAAACTGACTTTGGCGCCTGGAGAGAGCGTTCGCTTGATTTATTTGTTGGGTCAAGGGGATGTTTCCGAAGGTGTGAAAATGCGGGAAAAATACGGCGCACCAGAAGTCGTGGATGGACAGGCCGCCAAGTTGGCTGCCCACTGGGAACAACGTCTGGGCGCATTCCAAGTGGAAAGCCCCAACCCCGGTCTGGACACCATGACCAATATTTGGACATTATATCAAAGTGACATCAACGTCACCTTTTCTCGGTTCTCCTCCTTCATTGAAGTGGGTGGTCGGACAGGCCTTGGTTACCGAGACACGGCCCAGGATGCCATGTGCATCCCCCACAGTAGCCCGGAAACTTGCAAAAACCGAATCATTCAACTCCTTCGTGCCTTGACCACCGATGGTTATGGTCTCCATCTCTTCGACCCCAAATGGTTCGAGCCAAATGGCAAAACCCAGTCCTTCAAATCACCCACCGTGGTGCCTACACCCGACAAAAGCTCTATGATTCACGGCCTGGACGACGTCTGCGCCGACGATGCCCTGTGGCTCATCGGCTCCATCGTCAACTATGTCAAGGAAACCGGGGAAGTGGACTTCGTCAACGAAACCATCACCTACGCCGATGGCGGGGCGGGGACTGTCATGGAACATATGGCGAAGATTTTGGAATTTTCCGCTAAACAAGTGGGTGCCACCGGCATCTGCAAAGGCCTTCGTGCCGACTGGAATGACTGCCTGAATTTAGGCGGCGGGGAAAGCTCCATGGTCAGCTATCTCCACTTCTGGGCTCTGAACCAGTTCGTGGAACTGTGCGCCTTCCTGGGTATGGATGCCGAAAAAGTCTTCTATCAAGGCCAGGCTGACAAAGTCCAAAAAGTCACCGAAGAAGTCCTGTGGGACGGCGCATGGTACGTCCGTGGCATTACCAAACATGGCAAGAAAATCGGTACTTCCACTGACAAAGAGGGCAAAGTTCACATGGAATCCAACACATGGGCAGTCCTCTCCGGTGCGGCCTCTGCAGAACACGGCAAAATCGCATTGGCTTCCGTCAAGGAATATCTGTTCACTCCGTGGGGGCTTATGCTCAACGCGCCCCCTTACACCCAGCCTGACGACGACATCGGTTTCGTCACCCGGGTATATCCCGGCTTGAAGGAAAATGGCGCCATCTTCTCCCATCCCAACCCCTGGGCATGGGCGGCGGCTTGTAAGCTGGGGGATGGGGAACTGGCCATGGAATTTTTCAATTCCTTGTGCCCCTATCACCAAAACGACAAGATTGAAACCCGGGTTGCGGAGCCTTATTCCTACTGCCAGTTCATTGTGGGCAACAGCCACCGAGATTTTGGTAAGGCCAACCATCCCTTTATGACCGGTAGTGCCGGCTGGGCATATTTTGCCTCCACCCAATACATTCTGGGCATTCGCCCCGACTTCGACCAACTGGTGGTGGACCCCTGCGTCCCCGCCGATTGGAAGGAATTCACCGTCACTCGGAAGTGGCGGGGGGGAACCTACGTCATCCATGTCACCAACCCCAATGGGGTGCAAAAGGGCATTGCGTCCTTGACTCTAGACGGCGTTGCCGTGGAAAAACTGCCCCAAATTGGCGATGGCATGATTTGCCACGTAGAAGCTGTGATGGGCGCATAAAATCAAACCCAGATACCCTTGTGGTGTCTGGGTTTTTGTGGTACAATGATTGCACAAGCAATCGTTGTATCACATGAATGGCAGTTTTCTCTTTTGCTTCGCAAAAAACCGAAAAAGATGCCATCTCGTACCAAAATACTTTGTATTTGTGGTACTATGGAAGAAAACTGTAAATTGGGAGGGATTTCATGAAAAAAATGCCCCGCCTATCTCTGCGCAGAATGCTCTATTTGCTGATTTCTGTCTGTTGGATTATCCCTCTGCTGATTTCCGTGGGTTGGTTTGCCACAGAGCAGGAGGCGGCTGCCCTGTTGCGGATGGAAGAGAGCATCGAAACCTCTGTCCAACACGCCGCCGATGAGACTGTGCGCCGTCTGTCCGATGCCATGATCGCTTCCCGCGCCGTCAGCTACGATGGGGATGTTGGAGAATTTTATAAGGAATTTCAGGCCACAGACGATTATATGGCCTTGTACAACGACACCCATTCCTATTTGCAAACCCAATTTGCCTACAATGAGGCCTTTGC
>JAWXUJ010000287.1:0-2446 GCA_044432765.1 Eubacteriales bacterium
CTTCATTGACTAAAGTCAATGAAGGCGACCGCACATTTTGTCTTATTTGTCAAGCCTTTTTTGAAAAAAGCTCTTAGTTTTTTCTCCCATTGGAATTGCTTAACTTAATGATATTGGTACAAAAACTCGAAAAACCAATGTAGGGGCAGGGTTCTACTCTGCCCCAGCAGACGAAAAATCTCCACCATTTATCGTAAAATGGTGGAGGTTTTCAACATTTGGGATGAGCAGAGCCCTCCCCTATGGGTGCAATTCGGGTTTTTGCACAGCGCCATTTCCATGGTGCTGAATTGTCAAGTCAAGTGCAACACTTTTTCATCAACCTGGGTATGAATAGGAACAGGGTTGCAGTGACCAGGGGCATGAAATAGCCCAGTATTTTCCAGGTTCCTTCGGCAGAAACCAGAAGATTGTAGATGGCGTGAAAAGTGATGGCGATGGCGACGGAGGCAAAGGTACCCATTGGCAACAGGTACCGCCGAGCGTTGGATAAGGTCAGGGCATGACCCAAAATGGCAGCGCAGAGAATGTGCATCGTCCCCGCCGCAAAGCCTCGCACCAGAGCGTAGGACAAGCTGTCCGCCCCGCTGATGGTGACCAAACAGCAGTTTTCAAAGGTGGCAAATCCAATGCCCAAAGCCAGAGAAGAGGACAAAATCTCGTCATTTTTCGGCAGAAATACGGCGATGTAAAACAGCAGTGGCAGAGCCTTCATCACCTCTTCCACAATGGGGGTCAGCTTGATTACCGACTGGGTGACATCGGTGTTTGTCACCGCGGTCACAAAGGCATTGATGTAGGAACACAGCAGACAGACCACGGTGCCCAACAGGAAAAAACCGATAAATCGCCGGGTCTCCCCCTTTAGCATAATCAGGCCGATGAGCAGTGGCGCGCCTAAGAAAATCAGAATGTTTTCCGCATAGATCATGGGCGTCCCTCCTGCATCAAGCAGTACAGCATGGCGGGGAAACTGACGGTCATGCACACATCAAAGGCGATGTACAGATTATTCCATCCGAAAGAAGAAAACAAAAACATCATATTATTTGCCACCAAAAAACCAAAAACTGCCAGGTGAAACCGGTAAATCCAGGATTTTTTATCCATTTCCCGGAAGAGGTAGCCATTTCGTCCCGCCACATAGGCCAAAGCAGCCAAAGGAAGGGCGTAGGCCAGTGTCCACCAAAAACCGCCCACCATCCAGTAGGAGACGACATGGACGACCAACACAAAACAGGCTCCCACCACCCCGCAAACCACCGCCTTTGGGATGACCGCACCGTGGGGATACTCTCTGTAAAACAGAATGACCAGGCCAACCAAGCAGACGTACATCCCGATGAAGCACAGGTCCGCCGAGGAGAAATAGTAGGGAAACTCCCCATAAATGACGAAGTAGACCGTCCAGAACAGATCCCCCAAAAAGCCACAGAGGGTGGCTTTTGCCAGGTGGAACAGTTCCTTCTTTGGCGGCTTGCCCATACCCTTCCACATAGCCAAGCCGGTAACGGTGGCAAGTACAAAAATCTGCAACAGGTTGTCTGCCAACTCCAACGGACTCATAAATTCACCTCATTTTTTCTTATCTCTCCATTTACAGCAAATCAAAGTGGCGATTGCACCCACAATCAGGGCGAAAACCCCCACCAAAACGTAGCCCATCCCTGCATTTTGTACCAACAGGGAGCCTACATAAATCTCATCCGTCTGCTCCGCCGCCGTCGCTGTGGCAAGTAGAGTGGGTACGCCGGCAGAAATGCCAATGACCAGTAAAAAACTGGCAACCGCCACTGCCCAGGTCTTCTGTTTTCTGCGTTTCTCCGCCTGGATTTCCTGGGCGCGATTTAGGATTTTTTCCAGAATGTCCTGATTATTCATAGTAGGCAAATCCTCCTGCTTCTAGCTTTTCTCGCAGTGCTTTTTTCCCTCGATAGGCCAGGTTTGTAATCTGCTTTTCGCTTTTTTTCATAACCTGTCCAGCCTCGCTGTAGGTCATGTCCTCGAAGTAAAGGAGAAAGAGCACCTGGCGATATTCCTGTTTCAGTCCCGCCATGGCCTGGTACAACTGGCGGTTTCGCTCTTGCTGAAATACGCCGAAGTCCTGGCTGACAGAGAGGCAATCCTCCCCCACATCCTCCAGAGACAAGTGACGACGGTTCTTCTTCAAATAGCGAAGAGCCTCGTTTCGCCCGATGGCAAACAGGTAGGTTTTCAAAGAGGATTTCCCCTTGAATTGCCCCCGGCTGACCACCATCTGGGCAAAGGTGTCAATCATCAAGTTTTCCGCCTCGGTGATGTCCTTAACGTAACCGTAGATGTAGAGCGTCAGCGTCTCTTTGTACTGTCCAATCAGTTCTTCCAAGGCCTGGTGGTCGCCACGGAGAAAACGGTCATATTTGGCTTTATCCACGTGGAACCCCCTTTGTTTTTTCTCATCATACAC
>JAWXUJ010000288.1:0-2424 GCA_044432765.1 Eubacteriales bacterium
GTCGTGGCGGTGGCTCTATTGAGGATTTGTGGGCATTCAACGACGAGAAGGTCGCCCGGGCCATTTTCGCCAGTAAAATCCCTGTGATTTCTGCTGTGGGCCACGAACCTGACGTGACAATCGCTGATTTTGTGGCAGATTTACGGGCGGCAACCCCCTCCAACGGCGCCGAATTGGTGGCACCAGACCAGTTGGAACTACGACTCCAACTGGACGATTTGCAACGTCGTATGGCGCTTTCTATGGAAAAACGTCTGAAATTAGCCCGCCAACGGTTGGATGGTGCAGCCTCTCGGCGGGTGCTCCAAAGCCCGATGTACTACGTCATCGACCGCCGAAATTGCCTAGATGCCCAAGAAAAACACCTAGAATCTGCAATGAATCGACTGTTAGAATACAAAAAACGAAATTTTATTTCTCTTGCCACTGGTCTGGATGCCATGAGTCCACTAAAAGTTTTGGGGCGTGGCTACAGCCTGGTCAAGCTGGAAGATCAACTGGTCAAATCTGTGGCGCAAGTGTCGGAAGGGGACGAACTCACCGTCTCCCTCGCCGACGGAACCGTTACAACTACTGTCACCGGGAGGAACGAGTATGCGTGAAGAATCTGTAACTTTTGAACAATCCCTCCACCGTCTGGAGGAAATCGTCCGTAAGATGGAAGGTGGCGATTTGCCACTGGAGCAGGCTTTGGCACTGTTTGAAGAGGGCACCGGCCTGGTGAAAACCAGTAACCAACTGTTGGACGAGGCAGAACTAAAGCTGAAAAAAATGACCAAAGGCGCAGACGGCGCACCAGTGGAGGAGGCCTTTGAATCGTGATGCAAACCTACTTAAAAGCCATTGAATCAGAACTTTCCACCACCATTAACACGAAAATTCTCCAAAAAACCATTGCAGATTCCATGAATTACAGCCTTTTGGCTGGTGGCAAGCGAATTCGCCCCGTGCTGACTTTGGAATTCTGCCGCATGACCTGTGGCACTTGGGAACAGGCCTTGCCCTTGGCTTGCGCCTTGGAGATGATTCACACCTACAGCCTGATTCACGACGATTTGCCCTGTATGGACAACGACGATTTTCGTCGCGGTCGCCCCACCAACCACAAGGTCTATGGCGAAGCCATGGCAGTCCTGGCAGGAGATGGCCTCCTGACTGCCGCATTCACCAAGGCCACAACCGCCAAACTTCCGGCGGAAACCGTTGTCGCCTGCATCCAAGAACTGTCTCTCTGTGCTGGGGAACTGGGTATGGTAGGCGGTCAAGTCCTGGACATCGAAGGCGAAAACCGCAAACTGGAAGGGGACTATATTCATGAAATCCAACGTTTGAAAACAGGCAAGCTCCTGGAGGCTGCTTGCGTTATGGGCACCATCGCCGGCGGTGGTACACCGGAACAAGTGGAGGCTGCGCGCACTTATGCTAAGTGTCTCGGCCTGGCATTCCAAACCCAAGACGATATTCTGGACGTTACAGGAGACGAAAAAAAGTTGGGAAAACCCATTGGAACTGACACTCAAAAAAACACATTTGTCCGTCTTTACGGCTTGGAAAAGTGTCGTGAAATTGTGCAAAAAGAAACAGCAAAAGGGGTCGAAGCCTT
The DNA here is from genome assembly GCA_044432765.1 of Eubacteriales bacterium. Lineage (GTDB taxonomy): Bacteria > Bacillota > Clostridia > Oscillospirales > Oscillospiraceae > Avoscillospira_A. Next base: position 1,604 of record JAWXUJ010000288.1, read on the forward strand.
GCATTTGTTCTCAGATAATCAGTTTTTAACCGATTTAGCCTGGGGCCTGACCCGCCGGGAATCCTAGCTTTAACAGGATTTTTACCGGAGGCTATTGACATTTTTTCCTCAATCTGCTAGTATTATGTTGTATTAGATATACAATTTACACAAATATTTTGATTAAACGGAGGAGTACATAGCATGAAATACAAAATTTTTGGCGAACCACTTTCCGCTGTTACCTGCAGCTTGGAAGCTGGCGAAAAAATGATCACAGAAAGCGGCTCCATGGTTTGGATGACCCCCAACATGAAAATGGAAACCACCTCTGGTGGCGGCATTGGCAAAATGTTCGGCAAGCTGATTTCTGGCGAAAAATTGTTCCAAAACCACTATACTGCACAAGGCGGCCCAGGTGAAATCACCTTCGGTTCCAGCTTTCCTGGCTCCATCCGTGCTTTTGAAATTGCCCCAGGCAAGAGCATCATTGCGCAAAAGTCTGCCTTCTTGGCAAGCACCCCTGGCGTTGAAATGGCTGTTCATTTGAAAAAATCCGTTGGCACTGGTGTCTTCGGTGGTGAAGGCTTCATCATGCAAAAATACTCTGGTACTGGCACCGTGTTCGTGGAAATCGACGGCTATGCCGCTGAATACGACCTGGCTGCTGGTCAATCCATGATCGTGGACACCGGCTATCTGGCTTGCATGGAAGAAACCTGCACCATGGAGGTCAAAGCCGTTGCCGGCGTGAAAAATGTCCTCTTCGGTGGCGAAGGTCTGTTCAACACTGAGGTCACTGGCCCAGGCAAAATCATCCTGCAAACCCTGCCTGTCTCCGG
>JAWXUJ010000289.1:0-2407 GCA_044432765.1 Eubacteriales bacterium
GGTTTCCATTCGCACCACTGCCAAGACCATCAAGGTCAAGGATATGGCTTCCGCTACTTCCGGCAGAATCAACCCACAAAAGCAATCTGCAAGAGGCTAAGGAAAGGAGCGTGCTGAAATATGCCTAACATGAAAGTTTTAAACATGGCAGGTCAAGAAGTCGGCGAAGTTACTTTGTCCGATGCCATCTTCGCCATCGAGCCCAACCAATCCGTTGTTCACGATGTCGTTAAGAATCACTTGGCTAACCGCCGTCAAGGCACCCAAAGCGCCCTCACCCGCGCCGAAGTTCGCGGTGGTGGCATCAAACCTTGGAGACAAAAAGGTACTGGCCGTGCTCGTCAAGGCTCTACCCGTGCTCCCCAATGGACACACGGTGGTGTGGTTTTCGCACCAAAGCCCCGTGACTACAGCTACACTTTGAACAAAAAAGTGAAGCGTCTGGCTATGAAGTCTGTCCTCAGCGCAAAAGTTGCTGAAGGTGCTGTCATCGTCATCGACTCCATTCAAATGGCTGCTCCTAAGACCAAGGAATTCAAGTCCTTCTTGGGCGCAATCGGCGCCGACACCAAGTCTTTGGTTGTCACTGCTACCGCCAATGAACTGGTTGTCAAAAGTTCCAGAAACATCCCTGGTGTTTCCGCTACTTTCGCAAACGTCATCAACGTCTATGACATCTTGAACGCCAAGAAGTTGGTCGTCGACCAAGCTGCTCTGGCTGTCATTGAGGAGGTATTCGCATAATGAGAACTGCTTATGATATTATTGTTAAGCCCTTGATCACCGAGCAGTCCATGGAAGCCACCGACGAGAAGAAATACGTCTTCCAAGTGGCTGTCGATGCCAACAAGATCGAAATCAAGAAGGCTGTTGAAGAAATCTTCAAAGTTAAAGTTGAAAAAGTCAACACCATCCGTATGGAAGGCAAGAAAAAACGCACTGGCGCTTATCCTGCTGGCCGTCGCGCCGCTTGGAAAAAAGCAATGGTTAAGCTGACTGCCGATTCCAAGACCATCGAGTTCTTCGAAGGTATGGTCTAAGACAAATCTCAGAAGGAGTGTAACGCATAATGGCAATTAAATCTTTTAAGCCTTATACCCCGTCTCGTAGAAACATGACTGTTTCTGGCTTTGACGGCGTGGATAAAAAGGCAAAACCCGAGCGTAGCCTTGTTGAGACTGTCAAGAAGAATTCTGGTCGCAACAACTACGGCAAGATCACCGTTCGTCATCGCGGCGGCGGCAACAAGCGTAAATACAGAATCATCGATTTCAAGCGTGACAAGGTCGACATGGTCGCAACTGTCCTTCGCCTGGAATACGATCCAAACAGAAGTGCTTACATCGCTCTGGTGAAGTACGAAGACGGCGAGCTGCGCTATATGCTGGCTCCAGTCGGCCTGAAGGCTGGCGATTCCGTCATCGCTTCCACCACCGCTGACATCAAGCCAGGCAACTGTTTGCCCATCGCAAACATCCCTGTTGGTACTGTTATCCACAACATCGAACTGAACCCAGGCCGTGGCGCCCAACTGGTTCGCGCTGCTGGCACATCTGCTCAACTGATGGCCAAAGACGGCGAACTGGCTCAAGTCAGAATGCCTTCTGGCGAAGTTCGTTATATCCGCATGAACTGCATCGCTACCATCGGTCAAGTTGGTAACGTTGACCATGAGAATGTTAAGATTGGTAAAGCCGGTCGTAAGCGTCACATGGGTTGGAGACCTACCGTTCGTGGTTCTGTCATGAACCCCTGCGATCACCCCCACGGTGGTGGTGAAGGTAAATCCCCCGTTGGTCGTCCCGGTCCTGTTACACCTTGGGGCAAGCCTGCTATGGGCCTGAAGACCCGTAAGGCAAAGCACCCAACCAACAAGTTCATCGTCAAACGCAGAAATGCAAAGTAAGGAGGATATGAAATGAGCAGAAGCATCAAAAAAGGCCCTTTCGTAGCACCTGAACTTTTTAAGCGTGTCGAAGAGCTGAACAAAACAAGCGAGAAGAAGGTCCTGAAAACTTGGTCCCGCGCCTCTACCATTTTCCCCTCCTTCGTTGGTCACACCTTTGCTGTCCATGATGGTCGCAAACACGTTCCTGTCTATGTGTCAGAGGATATGGTCGGCCACAAGCTGGGCGAATTTGTTCCCACCAGAACCTATAGAGGTCACTCTGGCAGCAAAACCACCAACGCGAAGTAAGGAGGAAGCAAGAATGGAAGCGAAAGCACATTTGAAATACTTGCGTATTTCACCCCGTAAGGTCAAGATCCTCTGCGATCTGATCCGTGGCAAAGACGTTGCCACTGCAACTGCATATGTTCTGCAAACTCCCAAAGCGGCTTCCGAGCCTGTTCTCAAGCTCCTGAAGAGTGCTGTTGCCAACGCAGAAAACAACCACGGCATGGACGC
>JAWXUJ010000290.1:0-2398 GCA_044432765.1 Eubacteriales bacterium
AGTTCTGGAAAATTCATCACCCTTTCTCAAAAAAATGCAGAAAATTCATGGCGCACCATGGCACCTATGGGGACTTGTTTTGGCAATTTCATTTTAAAGACCATTTGGGGGTTGCGAACCTCCACAAAGGGATTGCCGTACATATCTTTCATCAAGGGGGCGTTGATGCCGAAGGGGCGAGAATCAGGCCCAACAATTTCAATCCAATCCCCAGAACGGAACTTATTCCGCAGAGACAGAACAGCGTTGCCGTTTTCATCACATTCGGTGACGATGGCAACCACTTGCCAGTCCCGCATATAACGAGAATCCCCGACAAATTGCTCCGCCTCGCCGTAGAAAAAGCCGGTGGAGTAGTGGCGGTGGCTGACGTGTTCAATCTCGTCTCGCCACACCCGGTCGACAGGTCTACCGGCGGCAACGTCGTCCAAAACATGGCGATAGGCGCTGGTGACAATGGCGGCGTAGTAGGCGGATTTGGCTCTGCCCTCAATTTTTAGACAGTCCACCCCGGCATCCATCAGGTCACCCAAGTGGTCGATCATACACATATCCTTGGAGTTCATAATGTATGTACCAGTATCATCTTCAAAAACAGGGAAATATTCCCCAGGGCGCTTTTCCTCCATCAATGCGTATTGATAGCGACAAGGTTGGGCGCAGGCACCACGGTTGGCATCCCGCCCGGTCATGTAGTTGGACAGGAGGCACCGCCCGGAGTGGGATACGCACATGGCACCGTGGGCAAAGACTTCGATTTCCAGGTTTTTGTCCACCCTTTGGCAGATGGTGGCGATTTCAGCCAGGGATAGTTCTCGAGCCAAAACCACCCGGGTGGCGCCCAGGTCATACCAGGCCTGGGCACTTTCATAGTTGGAGATGGACACCTGGGTGGAGACGTGCCGTTGGCAGTTGGGGGCATATTTCCCCGCCAGGGAGAACGCTCCCAAGTCCGCCAGGATGATGGCATCCACACCCAATTCGTTCAGTTGTTCCAAGTGGGCGGGCAGGTTTGCCACCTCATCATTCCGCGCCATGGTGTTCACCGTGGCATGGACGGCAACGCCGCGGCTGTGAGCGTACTCCACCGCCACAGGCAGCTGCTCTGGGGTGAAGTTGCCGGCAAAGGAACGCATACCAAAGCTGGTTCCTGCCAAATAAACGGCATCCGCGCCGTAATCCACGGCCATTTTCAGCCGTTCCATATCCCCTGCTGGGGCGAGTAATTCTGGTTTCTTACGATTCATCTGATTGCTCCATCTCTTGCAAGAATTGATTGTGCTCGAAATAAGTTTCACTAAAGTGGTGGCTGCCGTCGCTGTTCAGGGCATAGAAATAGTATTCTGTGTCCTCTGGTGCCAAGGCGGCCTGTATACTCAAGGTACCTGGGTTTGCAATAGGTCCGGCTGGCAAACCTGGGTAACGATAGGTGTTGTAGAGGCTGTCGATGGTCAAGTCAGCAGAGGACAGCACTTCTTTCCGCTCTTCCAACACATATTGCACGGTGGCATCAATTTGCAACAAGGGATAGTCATCGCTTGCCAGACGGTTGTAGATGACCGAGCTGATGGTGGCGGATTCAGAAGAGGACGATGTCTCCTTTTCAATGAGAGATGCCACAATGACAATGTCATGCACCGACATCAAGGACTCATCAATTTCCGATAGACTGTAGCCCTCTGCCACCATATCCTCGGTGATTTGGGCGTTCAGGTTGATCAGTGCCACTTCCATGGTGTCGTCAAACTTGCTGTCAAAGTTGGTGAGGAATTTTTCCAACACCCGGACAGGCTCATCTTCCACATAGAACTCATAGGTATCAGGGAAAAGATATCCCTCCAACCGGTTTTTACTGTATAACGGGATGTCTGCCAGGAAGTCGTAATCAAAGTCGTAGTTGGTGGCAGTTTGGGTCAGTTCTTCCACAGAACAAACGCCGTATTCTTCCAACATGGCGAAAATTTGGGAGGCTTCATAGCCTTCGGGAATGGTGACCGTGGTGGTGGCCCTGGAGCTACTGCCGGCAATCATACCACTGACCAAGGCATTATAGTCGTAGTAACGGTTCAGCTCATAGGTGCCCGGGTCGATTTTATCCTCTGCACTGGCGAATTTGCAGTACAGCTCAAACAACCAGGGCATTTCGATCATATCTTGTTCCACCAGAATTTCGCTGACCTGTTCCACGGTGAAATTCTCCGGCACAGTGACCATAACCAGTTCGTCTGGAGCGGTGAGGGACAGCACTTCATCGGCGCACTCCCAACCCACAAAGGCCAACACCACAGAGACAGTCAGGACAGTTGCCACATAAATCAGCATCCGCACCCAGGCGGGCCAACGAGTCGGTGCTTCTTCCTCCTCAGGTGCCACATCCTCGTCCTCTTCCAGTGTCAGG
>JAWXUJ010000291.1:0-2397 GCA_044432765.1 Eubacteriales bacterium
CAGGATGCTCTGACTTTTCTTCGCCTCGTCGAAGACGGCGCCCAGTTGCTTTTCCGTCTCGCCGATGTATTTGGACATGACACCGGCGATGTCCACCTTGTACAAATCCAGGTGGAGCCGGTTTGCCATAACCTGGGCCGCCATGGTTTTGCCTGTACCCGGCGGCCCGGAAAACAGGACGGATAACCCTCGCCCATAGGCTCTTTTGGAGCCGAAGCCCCAGCTGTGGTAGACCCGGTGGCGATACTCCACCTGCGCGCAGGCATATTCCAGTTTTTTCTTCTGTTTGGGCGGTAAAATCAAATCTTCCCAACGGTAGACGGCGGGGATGGACGTTGCCATTTTGCCCATACCGTGCGCCAGTTGATTGCGACAAAAACCGTGGATGTCCTGGCTAGTCAAGGCTCCTTGGTGTCGTTTGGCCTCTTGGACGGCGCCGTCAATCTGGGCGGGTGTCAAGGTGAATTTGGTGGCCACCGCCTCAAACTGCACATCCTCTGCCAAGGGCAAATTGCGGAATCCATGGGCAAACAGTGCCATCCGCTCCTGGGTGTCCGGAATCGGAATCTCCAGACTCACCCGGGCAAAAGGTGTGGCATCCCAGGACTGTTCCCACTTGCACTGGGACAGGAAAAACACGGTGTCAGAGCACTTAGACAACTGTTGGAGCATGGCGGATAGCCGTCCATCTGGCGGTTGGTTTTCCATGGGTGCCAAAACGTCGCATCCAGATAGCACCGGCACACCTCCGGTCAATACCACCTCCCGGCAGACCTGTAAAATGGCGCGATTCCATTCATCTATGCCCAGCAGGGCGGGGATTTCCACCACCAGCGGTGCTTTTTTCTGGGTGGATAAGCTGTGGCGCACCAGGGTTTGCTTTCCCACTCCTTTGTCGCCGTGGATGTGGTAGAGGGAGGGATTTTCCTGTTGGAACAGGTGTAAATTCTCCACCAAATCTTGGTGGATGACCATGGTGGTTGGTGTCAAATCCAAATTGATTTTCCCCACCAGGGCAGTGTTGGGGGTGCCGGGGTCTAGGATGAAATCCACAATGCGAGGGGACAATTTCAATCCCACGGTCAAGGCGCTTTGGGGACTGTCCACCGTCAACCCCTGGTCGAACAGAAGTTTCAGCGTTTCCCGGTGGGAGCGCCAGTTGGTCAGGGCTTTGGTGCGACTTTGGGGCGCAGTGGCAAAGGTATCCAGACACAGGGTCACGGTGGGCAGTCTGCACACACCGTCCTGGGCTTTGGCGTAGACACCTTCCAGGTTGCTGTCCAGTTCCACCGCTAGGGTCATGCGAAAACAGTGGGTTTCAAAAGTGGTCAAGTTCAGCATATGGGATAGGTAGGTGAATCCACAGACACCGCCACCATCCATAATCTCCAATGCCTGGTTGTGCCATTGTTGTTCCCGTTTTTGGAGGGTCGATAAACCGTCCAACCGAGTCTCTGGCGGTTGCTCCAGCAGGGCGCAACGGTCATAGACACAGGCGACCAAATCCGCCAGTTGTTCCCATGGTTGTGCCATGAAATCCACCTCCTTTGCTTATAAATTACTCAATAAATTGGCGATAATCTGCGCCATTTCCCCTCGATTTAGTGTTGTTTTTGGATTAAATTTGTAGTTGGTTGCCATTTCCAACACCCCGGCTGCCCGGAGGGTGGTCACGGCGGATTTGGCGTAGCTGGCGATGTTGCCACTGTCGTTGTAGGCCGTGTCCAAACCTCGAGAGCGGAGACGCAATCCCAGGCCGGTGGCGCAGTTCCCCAAAACCAGAGCCATATCCTCCCGCGTGATGGCCTGGTCAGGCTTTAGGCTATCCCCACTGGTGATGTCCGAGGCCAGGTTGTTGAAATAGAGCCAACTGGCAACGTTTGCCAAACTGGAAGTTGCCGACACATCTTGGTAGGGTGAAAAGTTCATATCCGGCAGGTTGACCAGGGACAGGGCGTTGGTCAACATGGTCACCGTCTCCCCTCTGGTGATGGGATCGTCGGGACGGAAATTGTCTCCGGACACGATGTTTCGGGAGGCCAGATAGGTGACGTAGGGGCTGGCCCAGTGGTCGGCTGGCACATCAGAAAAGGTGACCGGCAGGTAGTTGACACCGAATTTGGAGAGGTGGTCGGTGAAGAAAACCAGACCGCCATCGTCTTCCGAGTAGAAACTTTCCGTGACCAGTTCTTCGGTGCCATCCTCATGGATGTATAACACCACAATGCCGTTGACATTCTCCCCCTCTGATGGGGTGTAGGGGATGACCATGCGAAAGCCATAGGGGGTTTCTGTGTAGGTAAAATCGGTGTCACCGTGTTGGATGGTGATGTCCGCGCCGTGGTCGTAACCCTCTAGGGGAACAATGGTGAAGGTGACCAACTCCCCGGTCTTTCG
>JAWXUJ010000292.1:0-2387 GCA_044432765.1 Eubacteriales bacterium
GTATAGGGATAGCTCCGCTGGCTATCTGGTTCTAAGTAGACACCTTTGATGTCGTTGTCCACAATAAACTGGCGGACTTCATCCCCCAAGTCTGTGGAGATTTTCCGCTTGATGACCTTATACATCATGGCGGTATCCTCGGCCTGTTCGTAGATGAAAGAGCTGTCCACATCCAAAAGTTCAGAAAGGCCTGCAGCAATCAGTTTTAGGTTGTTGGGGTTCGCTTCCGATTCCCGCTCGATTTCATTGGGGTCGATGAACACGTTTTCCACGGTGATGGCGGTGGCGAGAATGTTCATATTGGTATCGTAGATTTTGCCCCGGTCGGCAGACAAAGTGGTGGTACGGGTCTGGTTGTCGATGGCCATGCCCTCATACGTATCGTGATCCACAATCATCAGTTGGAACAAGGTGTAGACCAAAGGAATAAATGCCAAAAGGCCACACACCATCAGAAAGAATGTGCGGCTTAAAATGGTGCGGTTGGCCCGCTCCTTGTAAAGTATATTCAGTTTTTTAGCCTGTTCCGATTTGGGCTTTTTCTGCCGTTGTCTCCGAGGTCTTTCAGCCATACTGTATCCTGCGCTTTCTTCATTGATTCTAACTGCTGAAATTCAAACATGGGCGAGGATATTCTCGCCCATGCTCTATTATAACACAGTTTCCTTAGAAAAACTATATGTAGACTGCTAGGATAAGTATGCCACCAGAGCCTCCATACTTGTCTTAATTGCACCAAATACCTCCGTAACGGTATTGCCAGAGGAGATATCGATGAGAACCGCCCGATCTTCGCCGGATAAATTCACCTGGTAGGTCTGTCCAACGGTGGGTTGCATCAACCCCAATTCAGAAGTTGCCCGACTTTCGATGGTGGTTAAGTCGATTTTGCTTTCATACTCAGCCAACAAGCTCTCCTGGGTGCTCATCTCCGCTTCCAACAAGGTCTCCACGTTGCGAACCTGAGTGGTGGCTTCATATAACTGAACAAATCCAAAAATGTTCAACGTCATGATGACAGCGCAAAGTACCCCACTGATCATGGCGAAGGGAGAAATTGCCATTTTTCCCTTGACAACCTGAATACGGGGTTTGACTTTCCGTTCCTTTGGAAGGAGGGGCAGTTCAGGTACTGGTAGCTGTGGCGCAGCATTGCCGTACCGATTGATATCATAAGCCGCAGAGCCATTGGCACCATAGCCGCCAGACATCCGCTTTTGTCGTTCTGCCATATTGCAAATACTTCCTCTCTCCGCAGGTTAAATCTTTTCGCCCACTCGCAATTTGGCACTGCGAGCGCGGGGATTTGCTTCCAATTCCTGTTCTGTGCTCAAAATAGGCTTTCTGGAGATGATTTTCACCAGAGGTTTGTTGCCACAGACGCAGATGGGAAATTTGGGTGGGCAGGTACAGCCCTTGGCCTTCTGTTGCAGAGAAGACTTGACGATACGATCCTCCAGAGAATGGAACGTGATAACCGCCAGGCGACCGCCGGGGTTCAGCCGGTCAATGGCGGCATCCATCATATCACTGACGGAGGCCAGTTCGTCGTTGACCGCAATGCGAATGGCTTGGAAGCTACGCTTTGCTGGGTGCTGTTTCTCACGCAGTGCCTTTGCCGGCATGGCACCTCGGATGACGTCTACCAATTCCAATGTGGTTTCAATGGGTTTGACCGCCCGCACCCGCTCGATGGCGGCGGCAATCAAGGGGGCATATCGTTCTTCGCCATAGGCAAACAAGATGCGACGAATTTCCTCACGTGGCCAGGTGTTGACCACGTCATAGGCTGTTAGGGTGTCCTCGTTGTTCATCCGCATATCCAAAGGGGCATCTGCCATATAAGAGAAGCCACGACTGCCGTCGTCCAACTGGGGAGAGGATACGCCCAAGTCAAAGAGCATCCCATCGATTTTATCCAGTCCCAAATCGTCTAGTATTTGGTGGATTTCCCGGAAGTTGCTGTGCACCAAGGTGACACGATCTATGTAGGGCGCCAGACGCTCCTTAGCGGCAGCAAGTGCCACCTGGTCACGATCCACCCCGATGAGGCGACCGGTGGTCAGGCGGGATGCAATCTCATAAGAGTGCCCCGCACCGCCCAAGGTGCCGTCTAGGTAAATGCCGTCTGGCTTGATATTCAGGTTTTCGATACATTCGTCCAACAGAACGGAGACGTGATAAAATTCCATTAAAAGCCCATCTCCTCCAATGTTTTCCGCATATATTCGGGGGACAGTGTTTCTGCTTCCTCGCGGTCGTAGGCGGCAGCGTCCCATATTTCGCCATAGGCGCCCTGTCCAATGAACAGCACCTCTTGTCCCAGTCCTGCGTATTGGCGCAATTCTGTGGGAATGAGGAACCGTCCCTGTTTATCGGGTTCGCAT
>JAWXUJ010000293.1:0-2380 GCA_044432765.1 Eubacteriales bacterium
GGAGGGGCTCTGCCCCTCCCGAAGGTTGAAAAACTCCACCATTTATTGAAAAATGGTGGAGTTTTCTAGTCTGCGCAGGCGGGGTAGAACACGCCCCTACAAGATTGCGTGTATTTTTGTACAGCGGCTTTTTCTTTATATTCACATGCTCGGCTGTGAATTGCATCGGCATATGAGGTGTGTCGGCGGGTGAGGGCGATTCGTGAATCACCCCTACAGTTGGGGGCGTGGATGGGCGGATTTTTTGCTCGTTGGGATGGCAAAATTGGTGGGGGTGTGGTATACTATGGGTATACACGACGCGGTTGCATGACGACTGCAGATTTTGAACGAGGTGGATTTATGAATAAAATGCTGGGAAAACCCTGGATTCCGGAAGGATATCAGCCTAAATTGGGACTTTATGAAACACAAAAGGCCATTGGCTTGATCAAGAATGTGTTCCAAGTGAAGCTGTGCGCTGCGCTCCATTTGAAGCGGGTGACTGCGCCTCTGTTTGTTGACCCGGACACTGGGCTGAACGATAATTTGAACGGCACAGAGCGGCCTGTTTCCTTTGACATTCCTGCCGTCCAGGGGGATGGGGAAGTGGTTCACTCTTTGGCGAAGTGGAAGCGGTTGGCCCTTCAACGCTATGATTTTCACGTGGGCAACGGCCTGATCACCGACATGAACGCCATCCGGCGGGATGAGGAGTTGGACAACATTCACTCCATTTATGTCGACCAGTGGGATTGGGAAAAAGTCATCGACCGCTCCATGCGCACAGAGGCCTTTTTGGAGGAAACCGTCACGCGGATTGTCAGTGCCATCTGCGGGACGTTGGACGAGATGAAGTGGCAGTTTTCCGATTTGGACACGGAGTTGACCCGGGAGGTCACCTTTGTCAGCACCCAGGAATTGGAGGATTTATATCCGGATTTGACCCCAAAACAGCGGGAAACCGCCTTTGTTCGGGAACACAAAACTGTGTTTATCAAGCAGATTGGCAAGGCGCTGAACAGTGGCGAAATCCACGACGGCAGAGCGCCGGACTATGACGATTGGAGCCTCAACGGCGACATTATGTTCTGGAACGACACATTGGACATGGCTTTGGAAATCAGCTCCATGGGTATCCGGGTGGACGCTGCCTCGCTGAAATCCCAGCTGGAAATCCGGGACTGCATGGACCGGGCGGAGTTGCCTTTCCACAAAATGCTGTTGGCGGATGAACTGCCCCTCACCATTGGTGGCGGTATTGGACAGTCTCGCCTGTGTATGTTGCTCCTGGGCAAGGCGCACATCGGGGAAGTCCAATCCTCTCTGTGGGACGAGGAAACGAGAAAGGCATGTGAATCCAAGGGAATCCTGTTGCTTTAATTTGATTTTTTACATAAAAAAACCGCCCGAGGGCGGTTTTTTTATTGGAAATTGTAACTTAATAAACGTCTTTCCAGTCGGCGATGTTGTCTGGGGTGAATGCGAATGGTTGACCCAAGATAACTTCGGTGCCGCCGTCGTCGGCTGCAACGATGGTGTAGTCGCCCAGTGCGCCAGCGGTGTAGCTGTCGCCTTCAGCGCCGGTGATATCGCCGTTGACCAGAGAGATGGAGGTGTATGCGCCCAGACGACCCAGGTCGATGGGGTTCCACAGGAACATATAGGGGCAGGAGAAGTCTTCGCCTTCTCCGATGTACTCAGCCATTTCGGAGGGCAGACCCAGGCCGGTCAGCTTGACAGTGGACTTTTCGTCTTGCAGAACCTTGGCGGCTGCTGCGATACCGACGGTGGTAGGTGCGCAGATGACTTCCAGGTCGGGATAGTTTGCCAAGAGAGCTTGGGTTTGGTCGGTGGATTTTTGTGGTTCGTCATCGCCGTAGGCAACTTCGACCAGTTCCAGGCCAGCGTAGGCTTCGCCGGTCATCAGGGTTTTCATGGCTTCAATCCAAGCGTTTTGGTTGGCGGCTTGGGAAGTAGCGGACAGGACAGCCCATTGGCCTTCGCCACCGGTCAGATCCAGAACGGCGTCGATGAGAGCTTGGCCGATTTCCATAACGCCAGCTTGGTTGACGAAGACGGAGCGGCTAGCAACGTTGGTTTTGGAGTCCAGGCAGCAGACTTGGATGCCTTCGTCCATGGCTTCTTGCAGGGAGGCTTGCAGTGCGTTTTCGTCGTTGGCGGCGATGCAGATTGCGTCAACACCTTGGGAAATCAGGGATTGGATCACGGCGACTTGTGCGTCAGCGGTAGCAGCTTCTGGGTGCTTGACGATGACTTCGTAGCCTTCAGCCAGGATGACTTCTTCAAAGCCGGAAGCGGTTTTTTCGTTGAAGGGGTTGCCAGCGGCCTTGGTGACGATGGCAAAGGTTTTGGTGCCTTCAGAAGCGGTGGTCTCGGC
>JAWXUJ010000294.1:0-2373 GCA_044432765.1 Eubacteriales bacterium
GAGCCCATCAGTGTGACGTTGTCGCCAATGAACAGCAGTTCCGGAGCCATGCAGAAGACGAAGGGTACCACAAAGGCACCGATTGCCAACTTGGAGGCGGTAAAGGCGGTTTTCATCGGTTCGGACTTGGCGATGGCGGAGCCGGCATAGGCAGCCAGTGCCACAGGAGGGGTGATGTCAGCCACGATGCCGAAGTAGAACACGAACATATGGGCAGCGAAGCGGTCAACGCCCATTTGCTCCAACATGGGGGCGCAGGTGGCGGCCATGATGCAGTAAGTTGCAGTGGTGGGAAGTCCCATGCCCAGGATGATGCAACAAATCATGGTCAGGAACAGGGCAATCAGCAGTTGACCGTTTGCGGCGGTGACAACAGCGGTGATCAAAATGTTTGCCAGACCAGTTGCGGTGGTAACACCGGCAACGATGCCAGCCAGGCCACAGGCCACAGCCACGGAAATAGTGCTACGAGCGCCAGCTTCCAAAGCATCCAGCATCCCTCTTGGGGTGATGCGGTTGCCCTTGTTGAACATACTGACCACAATGGCCAAAACAATGGCGATGGAGGCGGCAAATTGGATGGAGGTGTAGTTGCTAGAAGCCAACACGACCAGTACAATCAAGGGAATCAACAAGAAGATTTTGGAAATCATTTTACCAAATTTAGGGAGTAATTCCTTGGGAATGCCTTGCAATCCCAACTTTTTGGCTTCCATGTGCACCATGATGAAAATGCCGGCAAAGTAGAGCAGGGCAGGCAAAATGGCGCGCACCAGAATGTAGGAATAGGGCACGCCCAAATAGTCAATCATCAAGAAGGCGGCGGCGCCCATGATGGGTGGCATGATTTGACCACCGGTGGAGGCGGCGGCTTCGACAGCGCCGGAGAACTCGGATTTGTAGCCAGATTCCTTCATCATGGGGATGGTGATGGAACCGGTGGTGACGGTGTTGCCAACAGAAGAGCCGGACACCATGCCACAGAGAGCAGAGGACAAAACGGCAACCTTGGCAGGACCACCGGCATACTTACCAGCGGCGCAGTTTGCCAAATCGATGAAGAAGGCAGAGATGCCAGTTCTCTCCAAGAAGGCACCGAAGATGATGAACACCACGATATACTTTGAGCAGACGCTGATTGGTGTACCCAAAATGCCTTGCTTGGTATAGAACAGTGTGTAAATCAGGGAGCTAATCCGCTTCATAAAATCGGGATTGGTCAAGCCGATGAACAGGGCGTAGGCCACAAACAGTCCAGCCACAATGAGGATGGGAAGGCCGACGCAACGACGGCACAGTTCTGCCAAAGCCAGAACACCGATGATGCCCAAAATCACATGGAATGTGGTGATTTTAGAGGCCAACATGATGATGTCGGTGGCATTGAAGGTGTAGTACAAGAAAGCACCGGCACCCAAGGCCATAATCACCCAGTCATACCATGGCATATAGTTTTCTTTTTGTTGCCCTTTTTTCACAGGGTAGGTCAGGTAGCCCATGACGATGATCAAGGCCACGAAGGATGTGAGGCGAATTTCTTCCGCGAAGGTGGCATACAGAGTAACCCAGATGCAGAAAGCGGAGAAGGCCGCCATAAACAAGCCCACGGCTGCTTTCGGTTTGCCCGTCCAGATGCGGACATTGGATTCCCGGTCGAACTTTTTCAGTACGTCTTCCACGTTGTCTGGAATGTCGTTGACTGCTTTTTTCTTAAATAGACCCAAGAGAGAGTACCTCCTATTTTTTAGTGAATGGTGAATGGTGAATCGTGAAGATTGAATAGTGAATAATGCCAAGATTGTTCATTATTCAGCCTCCATGATTCACAGGCACAGAAGTACCAAAGCTACGGCGGAAAAATCCGCCGTAGCCAAAGTTTCTACAATGGAGTTAGTTGACAGTGATGCCTTGTTCTGCGTAGTACTTGGCGGCACCAGCGTGGAAAGGAACAGCCATACCAGAGGTGGCATTTTCCAGAGACAGTTCGGAAGCCTTGTCGTGAGCCAAGGAGCCAGCGGATTCAAAGATGGACTTTGTGATTTCGTACACATCATCTTCGTCAGCGTCAGCAGAGACAATCATGGTAGCCTTGACGGTGATGGTGGTGATGTCTTCCACTTGGTCATCGCCGTAGGTACCAGCGGGGATGGTGTATTCGGTGTAGTAGGGGCAATCGCTGAGGATGTTAGCCAGAACGTCGCCATCGATGTTGATGAAGTACACGCCCTTGGTGGCAGCCAATTCAGTGATGGCAGGGGTAGGAGCGCCAGCAACCACGAAAGCAGCGTCAATCTTGCCGTCTTTCAGAGCTTCGGTGGAATCGCCGAAGGATTGGTATTGAGGCTTGATGTCGTCTTCGGTCAGGCCAGCGCC
>JAWXUJ010000295.1:0-2371 GCA_044432765.1 Eubacteriales bacterium
CCATGCCCTGCAGTTTTTTCGCCAACAAGGTGGCTTGTGCCTCTGTGTCGCTGACACCGTCAATCATGGCGTATTCAAAGGATATCCGCCGTCCGGTGACTTGGAAATACTGGCGACAGGCATCCAAAAGGGTGGCCACATTGTACTTCCGGTTGATGGGCATAATGGCGCTCCGGGCTTCATCATCCGGCGCGTGGAGAGATACGGACAGGGTCAGTTGGAGCTTGTGCTCTGACAATTCATTGATTTTATCCACCAGTCCACAGGTGGACAGGCTGATGTGGCGCATCCCGATGTTCAGCCCTTCGGGACTGTTGACCAGGGTTAGGAATTGGAGCACATTGTCCAGGTTGTCCAGAGGCTCACCAATGCCCATGAGCACAATGTTGGACACGGTCACCCCGGCATCCAGGCCGGTGAACAGAACTTGATTCAGCATTTCTGCCGCCGTCAATCGCCGTACCAAACCACCCAGGGTGGAGGCGCAGAACTTGCACCCCATAGCACAGCCCACCTCCGAGGAGATGCAGACGGTGTTACCGTGTTTGTAGGACATGAGAACAGTTTCCACGCAGTTTCCATCCACTAGTCGCCACAGGTATTTGATGGTGCCATCTTTGGCAGAAACCTGTTTCCGCACAACTTTTGGCACTGAAATCTCATAGGTTTCGTCTAGTTTTAACCGTAGTTCTTTAGAAATATTGGTCATATCTTCAAAGGAGGTTGCACCTTTGTGGAGCCAGGTGTAGACCTGCTTTGCCCGAAACTTCGGCTGTTTCATAGCTTCAAAAGCCGTTTGCAGTTGGGGCAAGGTCAAGTTTTTGATATCCTCTCTCATAGGCACCTCCTTAATTTCGCAATGAAAAATCCGTCGGTTTGGTGAAGGTGTGGCAGGAGTGTCACCGCACCGTCATTGACCAGGCCATTGGGCAAATCCATACATTCCAGGGAGAAATCCCGGTGTTTTTCCAGAAAATCATCCACAATGTCCCGATTTTCCGTTTGAATGATGGTGCAAGTGCTGTAGAGCAGCACCCCGCCTGGTTTCACGTAGCTTGCCACATTGTCCAGAATTTTAGCCTGGACTTGAGGCAGGCGAGCAATGGCGGTCAAGTCTTTATAACGGATGTCCGGCTTCTTCCGAATCACACCCAGGCCGGAGCATGGCACATCGGCGATGACCACATCCATGGCATTTTCCCATTCTGGGCGAAGTTGAGAGCCGTCTTGCACCTGAGCGGTCAAAATGGTAATGCCCAACCGTTCTGCGCCTTTTTCCAACAATTTCATCTTGTGTTGATGAATGTCACAGGAGGTGATGTTCCCCTGATTTTTCATGACCATGGCGGCGGCGAAGCTCTTGCCACCGGGGGCAGCGCAGGTGTCCAACACCTGCATACCGGGTAGGGTGCCAGCAGCCAAAACCGCCAGTTTTGCCGCACCATCCTGAACCGCAAAGGCACCTTCGGCAAAGCCGGGTAAATGCTCCACATTGCCGGTGGCAGTCAAGTCATAGGAGTCGGGAAGCCAAGGGTGTAGCTGAAATTTGGCGCCACTTTCTGTCCATTGTTCCAATAAATCAGGATACTCCACCAAGGGGTTGACCTGGACGGTGATGGGTGGGTTGTCGTTGTGGCTTTTCAGCAAATCCTCAATCTGATCATCGCCCACCTGTTGGGTGAGCAAGTCCACCAGAGCCTGAGGATGAGAGTATTGGGTTGCCAAATCCTGGGGCTGAGGCAGGTTATCCTCTGCTCGCACCATGGAGCGAAGAAGGCCGTTGACCAGTCCCGCCGCCCGCTGATTGGCATATTTTTTCGTCTGCTCCACTGCCTCATTGACAGCAGCGGAGGATGGAATTTTGTCCATTTGGGTCAACTGGTAGACCGCCAGCCGGAGAATGTCCAGGACAACCGGCTGTAAATCAGACAGCTTTCCCTTGAGAAAAGAAGCGATATAGAAGTCCAACAACATTTGATGTTGCTGTGTGCCATAGCAAAGACGGCTTGCCAGCCCAGCATCCCGCCGATCCAACCGGTCGCGATGGATATACTCCTTTAAGATGGAATCAGACCATGCACCGCCCTTTCGGCAGGCAATCAGTGCGGCAAGCGCCGTTGTTCTAGCAGACATAAATGCTCCTTACAGTGTGATGGGGTGTCCTCGGAAGTAGTCGGGCGCAGCCATACGCTTGCCACCTTGGGCTTGCAGTTGGGTGATGACCACCACCTTGCCGTCGCCACAGACCACTTCCAGTCCTTTTTTTGTCAAAGCGATGGGTGTGCCAGGGGCAACATCGCTGGTTTTATCGGTGTATTCTGCCCGCCAGATTTTGAACTGGGTATCGGCAAAGACGGAGGTTGCCACAGGC
>JAWXUJ010000296.1:0-2364 GCA_044432765.1 Eubacteriales bacterium
GAGTCAGACCGGCTTCTTCAGCCAGGGCTTCCATTTCAGCCATTTTTTCAGCTTTCATGTCGTCCATTTCGGCCTTTTTCTCCTCCATCTGAGCCATCATTTCCTCAGAGGGTTCTTCGCGCTCCATGGATGTTCTTTTTTCACCTTGCTCAGGTTTCAGGGAATCCATGTATTCCTCCAGAGTCAGGCCGGCTTCTTCAGCCAGTGTTTCCATCTCGGCCATTTTTTCCGACTGCATGGCATTTTGTGGGTGAGATTGTTCTCTGGTTTTACCTTGTGCGGCAAAGACGGATGCGCTGAGTGCCACGACTAACAAGGCGGCAGTGGCCACGGTTGTGATTGTTTTCATAGAAATCGCTCCTTTAAATTCAGTGGTTGGTTACTTCCGATGGACACAGTATAAACCTTGAACTTAAAATGAAGTTAAAATTTTACCCCGGAGCACCTATGTTTTTTAATATAATTTTAGGAAGACCAAAGTGGAATTAGGCGGCTTCTCCGTGAGACTGTGCAAAAACTCGCATCACACCCGTAGAGGAGGGGCTCTGCCCCTCCCGAAGTTTGAAAATCTCCACCATTTATCGTAAAATGGTGGAGATTTCTAGTCTGTGCGGGCGGGGTAGAACTCCGCCTCTACAGGTGCAAAATAAGCGTTTTTGTGCCGCACCTTTGGTTTAGAAAATAGCGGTAATCAGCAGAGCACAAATCAGGCCAGTGAAGCCGACGATGGTGCCCATGACGGTCCAGGACTTCAAGGTGTCCTTCTCTGCCATGCCCACCACGGAGGTGACCATCCAGAAGCCGGAGTCATTGAAGTGGCTGAAGGCGGATGAGCCACCGCTGATTGCCAACACCAAGGCTGCCATTTCTACGGAATTCAGGTTTGCCACGGCGGGCATTGCCATCATAATGCCGGCGGTCATGGTCATAGGAACAGGTGCCGCGCCTACGGAGATGCGGATCACACCGGCGATGAGGAAGGCCGCCACAACCAAGGGCAGTCCGCTCTGTTCCAGGGCGCCACCGACGATGTTGCCGATGCCACAGGTCTGGAGCACTTGGCTGATGATGCCACCGCCGGTGATGACCAGGATGATGCCCGCCACAGAGCGAAGCGACTTGTCCATCATATGGCGAACATCAGAGGCGGTGTGCCCATTGCGGATGCCCAGGAAGTAGGATGCCACAAAAATGGCGATGAGCAATGCCACAAAAGGCGTACCGATAAAGGACATGACCATTGCCACAGGCTGGGGCAACGTCAGATAGGAGGCCACAGTGCTGAGAAGAATCAACACCAGCGGCGTTAAAATCACACCCAGGACAGTGCCGAAGGTGGGGAGTTTCTCTGCCTCTTTGGAGATGGTCAGGGAATCGATGCCCACATCGGGTACGATGCGCGCGCCGATGAACTTAGACCAGAGCACACCGCCCAACAGGAGGGACAGAATTCCCACAGGGACACCGACCATAATCATCACGCCCAAGTCCACCCCCAAAATGTTGGCAACCATCACAGAGCCGGCAGAGGGTGGAATGAAGGCGAAGGCGGTGGCAAGGCCTGCGAAGAGGGGAATGGCATAGAGAAGCACCGATTTTTTGGTGCGTCGTGCCAGTCCCACGGCAACCGGCATGAGAATCATGACACCGGCTTCAAAAAACACGGCGGTGCCGACAATCAGGCCAGTGAAGCCCAGAGCTAGGCCGGCATTTTTCTCACCAAAGCGGGAAATTAAGGTTTGCGCCACCTGTTTGGTGCCACCGGTGGACTCCAAAATCCCGCCCAGCATAGAGCCGAGGCCGATGAGGAGCACAATGCCTTTCAAGGTTTCGCCTGCGCCGGTTTCCACCGTTTCCATCAGCAGGGTGGTAGGCATACCCGCCACCAATCCAATGGTCAATGCGCCTGCCAGCAGGGAGAGTACAGGGCTGATTTTAAACTTGATAATCAGCAACAGAAGGAGGCCAATGCCCAGTCCTCCCGCCATGAGAACCCTTGCTGGTTCTGGTGCAAACAAAATTTCTTCCATTGGTATGTGCTCCTTTTATGTTTGTAATTTAGGGGGCAATCACGTATTTGCCCTGGGCGCGGAGTTCGGGTTTTGCCAGGATTTCTTCCAGTTTTTCCAGAGGTGCCACTTCAAAAATCATGGAGGACACGTCCACACGACCGCCGTCGATCAGATCCAGTGCGCGACGTTGGGTGCAGGGGTTGATGAAGGAGGCTTTCAAAACGATTTCCTTCTTGAACAGCTCGAAGGGCTTCACAGGGACGATTTCCTCGGGCTTGGTCAGGCCGAACATCATGACGATGGACTTGTAACCGGCGATGGCGATGGCTTGGGCGATGGTGGTGGGGTTGCC
>JAWXUJ010000297.1:0-2355 GCA_044432765.1 Eubacteriales bacterium
CACCATGGTCTGTACGATGTTCAGGTGAGTGGCGAAACTCTGGTCGTCTAGCTTTACAGCTTTGGTACTATAGGTAATCAATCCTGCGCCCATGGACTGGGCAGACAGAAGGGTTTTTTTCAGCTCTTCCTGCTGTTGCTCTGACAAACTGGTTTCAGCCACCTGGGACAGTACGTCAGAAATTTGTGACATGGTCTGCAAGGTGGCCTTACGCTGCGTGAAGACCGACTTGTCCCCTTCCACCTTTTGGGCGTAGCCCAACTGGGCAGCATTGTCCTTCATGGTCATTTTATTTTGTGATTTTAAACGCTTTAGCTCCGCCGCCACCTGAGCCGCTTGTCGTCTTTCCTCTTGGAGAAGCAATTCCCGTTGTCTGGCTTCTTCATGAGCCTGGAGCATCTCTTTTTTTCGTTTTTTACGCTCTAGCATCCCCATCTGTGCCAGACTGGCCTGCTCTTCTTCTGTTAGCTGAGGAGGTTCCAAAGCAGTCAGATTGACCATATCCAATGGCACTGTTGTTCTGGTCGCAGTCTGGTGTAGTTCACCATGTTGGACTTGTTGCACGGTTTCCGTGATTTGTTCCGTTTTCAATTTGTAGGACTGCTTTGATTTTACCAGATTTTCTTTCATGCCACCGCTCATAAATGGACACTCCTTTCGCTTAAATATAGAGGGAGTATTGCAAAATATTCTGGGCTGTTTTGGTTTCAAATAACTTTTCGCAAATACTCACCGCCGCAGGGGTACGCGCCACAATCCGCAGCGCTGTCTCCGGTGGATGGTTGACGGATGCAACCGATAACAGCTGTGTAAACAGCCCCATCATCCCACGGATGGCCTCTGGATGACAATACAGTAGAGACAACTCCAAATAGGACTCCCGACTTGCCATCAGCGCAAAGTTGGAAACCCCCTTTTTATCTGTGATGACCACGCTCAAATCCATGTCGTAATCCTGAAAAAATCCATGTTCCGAATCCACATCCAGAAAATTGCGAGTCAGTTGGAGAACCTCCAACACCTGTGAGCGGAGGCACTCTGACAGAGGCTTACCCAAAGGCTGAATCTTTTCATTTTTCCGTAAATCGCCCAAGGTTGTCCAAATCAGTTGTCCTTGGTCGTGATTCCAGGCAAATCCATGGCGGAGGCAAAATCCTTCAATATCCGAGCCCAGTTGGTCAACCGGTAGGGATAGGACGATTTGCGAAATGGCCGGTTCCAACTGAAAATAGGCCGTCAACTGGCTCAAAAGCAAGGTGGCGTAGCCCATGCGACGATATCTGGTCAAGGTCAATAGTTGAAGAATTTGACAAAAAGGTGGTTGTAATCGATAAACCACAAGGCTGACCACTTGGTTAATCTCATTTTTCACACCCATCGCCACCGCCGTACCGCGGACAATTTGCTGGTATATGGCCGGGGCAATCAGTGGCTTTTGCTGTAAAAGGACGCTGTCCTGAAGCAATCCAACTTCCAAGAGAAACACCTCGCTTTTCTATGGCATCATTACATCTATTATAGACATAGGAAAAATCAAAGTCAAGAAATTTCCAAAATCTTTAACATTCTTTGAGATTATCCATCATCTGGCGAAAACGCGCAAAAGAGCAAATGCGCCCACTTTGCTGGGAAACATTTGCTCTTTCATTTATAACTGTTGACAACGTCAGCAACCAAAAAGTATATTTTAAATGATTTCGTGATACAAGTTGACAATGTCCTCTTTTGTGACGGCCTTGATGGTGTTACCAGGACTACCACTTGCCAGGGCATCTGTTGCCATTTTGTCGATTTTTGCCACAAAATCGGCTCTATCGATGCCGTATTGCACCAGAGTTGGCACCTCGCAAACTTTGCAAATACGCTTCAATTCGTCGATGAAAATGGTGGCTGCCATGGCATCATTGTCCGTGTTTGCGCCGATAGCGCGACCCAAATCCGCAAATTTTTTCACAGCGCCACCAGCGGCAAAGGCCATACAGGTTGGGAGCAACATGGCATTGGAAATGCCGTGAGGCACATGGAACAAGGCCCCGATGGGACGGCTCATGCCGTGGACTACCGTGACAGAGGCATTGTTGATGGCGATACCGGCCTCAAAGGCGGCGATTGCCATTTCGGTGCGAGCCTCCATGTCGGTACCGTCTGCGTAGGCGCGTGGCAAATATTTAAAAATCCGCTGAACAGCAGACAGTGCCACCGTGTCGGTCAAAGGCTGGGCCATTTTGGAGGTGTAGGATTCCACCGCGTGGGTCAGGGCATCCAAACCAGTGGCAGCGGTAACGGATTTGGGAGAAGAAACTGAGGCCTCTGGGTCGATAATCGCCACATTTGGCACCAGATTTTCCCCTTTCC
>JAWXUJ010000298.1:0-2352 GCA_044432765.1 Eubacteriales bacterium
AGTGGTCAGATCAGCAATGTCCAGGATGCTATAGCTCAAAAACAGAGCCAAGGCCACTGGCGCATAGAGAAAACCAGCCTCCAAGGCAGATATGATGATGGTTTCCATAACAACTTCCTTTCAGCAAGATGCCCCTCGACCATAGCCGAGGGGAGCTTGCCTAAATTTTATTCTTCGGTGGTGATGACTTCCACCACAGTGCCAGCCATGTCGGCGAAGACGGCATAGTCCACACCCAGGGTGTCGGCGGTTTCGGTATTGACGGTGATGATACCGCCGTCCATGACGTGGAATTCGGGAACTTCGCCAGTGGCAAGGATGTCCATGGTCATTTCAGCGGTTTTGGTACCCAGGTCAGCGTAGTTGACACCGGCGGTGGCGAAGGCACCGTTGCGGACGAAGGAGTCAGCGCCAGCGTAATGAGCGATGCCGGCTTCTGCCATGATTTCAGCGGTAGCCAGCTCGGCTGCCATGACCACGTTGTCGGTTGGGGTGAAGACTGCTTCTACTTGACCGACCATGGAGTTGACAGCGGCAATGATTTCATCGTTGGTGTTGCCGGTTTTTTCAATGTAGGCAATGCCAGCTGCGTCCAAGTAAGCCTTGGCTGCGGCGATTGGGGTGATGCTGTTGGCTTCGCCGGTGGAGTAGAGCAGACCGACGGTTTGGACATCAGGGTTGATGGCAATCATCATGTCCAGCATAAAGGCGGTGTTCAGTGCATCGCTGGTGCCGGTGACGTAGGAGATGTCTGTCAGTTCCGCGGTGGCAGGATCGGAGACGGCGCCGTAGACCACTGGGGTTTCGCTGTCTTCCGCCACGACCACCATTTGTTGGGCGGCCAAGGTGCCGATGGGGATGATGGCATCGTACTTGTCAGCGATGATTTGTGCGCCAACTTGGCTCAGAACGGACACATCATTTTGACCGCTGAAGATTTGATAGTCCGCGCCTTGGGCGGTCAGCTCTGCAGCAACAGCATCGGCGATTTCGTCCATGGATGCGTGATCCAGTTGCTTGACAATGGCGATTTTCAAATCGGTGGAGGCCACTTCTTCTTCGGTGGCTTCTTTTGCGCCAGCTGTTTCTTCCGCTGCTGTGGATTCAGTTGCGGTGGATGCAGTTGCTGTGGTGGTAGTGGTGGTTTCTGTTTTTGCAGTGCAAGCACTCATGGCAAGTACCAGAGTCAAGGACAAGGCTGCAGCTAAGATTTTCTTCATGGTTTGGTTTTTCATTTTCGTTTCCTCCAAAATTAAATTGCGGTGTGGTAGATGAGAAACAAGGTGCCAATCCTGCTTCTAGATATAAAAAAATGGCCACTCATCCCCTAACTGGGACAAGAGCCAACTCCTGCGATACCACCCAAATTGACGTTATAAAACGCCCACTCGCTTCACGTACCATCATACGCGCCCAATGGATAACGGGTGGGATCCCGTCGGCATCTACTGAAATTACTTCGTTCAAGCCGCCCTCGAAAGTCCATTCTCGACACATCGCCCGACCTTGATTCCACCATCCAAGGCTCTCTAAACAGGTAAAATGTGGGATACTACTCTTTCTCACTGGTTTACTTTATTTGATTACACAACTATTATATGTCCAACTATGAAAAATGTCAATAGATTTTTCAAAAAAATTTTTAAAAGACGCTGTACAAAAACCAATGTCATTAAGTTAAACGCTTCCAATGGGAGAAAAAATAAGAGCTTTTTTCAAAAAAGGCTTGACAAATAAGGAAATATGTGCGGTCGCCTTCATTTACACCAAAAAACATTCGTAGCACTTTAAATAAAACCGTAAAAACCATTTCGGAAAATGCAGATAATTATGTCAAAAACCCAGGAAAAGACTTCACGCGGAGTTGGAAATTACCGTTCGAAAAGGTAATT
Organism: Eubacteriales bacterium; assembly: GCA_044432765.1. Taxonomy (GTDB): domain Bacteria; phylum Bacillota; class Clostridia; order Oscillospirales; family Oscillospiraceae; genus Avoscillospira_A. The sequence goes on from JAWXUJ010000298.1 coordinate 1,893, forward strand.
AAAACAACCTTATCTCTCACAGGAAAGACACTATATGGGGAGATATCCAAACAATTTGGGATAAAATCATCTGCACCAACCGTGTCTGCTTTTGTACAACAAAGAGACAAAATCAGCCCAACGGCCTTCGAGGATTTGTTCCGCCAATTTGTTGCCAACACGGATGCAACCGTCACCCATCATGGCTACCGACTGCTGGCTGTGGACGGCTCCAGCCTCCATGTACCCACCAACCCCAAGGAGGTGGATTCCTACCACCAAAAGGCCAATGACTCCAAGCCCTTCAACCTGCTCCACCTCAATGCCATGTACGATATTTTGCGCAAAACCTATGTGGATGCGACGGTTGAAAAGGGCGAAAATAAGGCTTTTTCAACCATGGTGGCGCGGAATCAGTCAACTGTGCCGACCATTTATATTGCCGATCGAGGCTACGAATCATACAATAATTTTGCGCATG
>JAWXUJ010000299.1:0-2345 GCA_044432765.1 Eubacteriales bacterium
CTGTGCGCCACAGAAGTGGACCCTGCCATGTTGGTCACCGCTGTGGTCACAATCGTGCCGCTATCCCTGGCTACCATGGTGGAGCACATCGGCGATATGTGCGCCATCTCCTCCACCTGTAAGAAAAACTACCTGGAAGAACCAGGCCTCCACCGCACCTTGATGGGCGACGGCTGTGCCACCATTCTGGCATCCCTGTTCGGCGCGCCCGCCAACACCACCTATGGCGAAAACACCGGTGTTTTGGCCCTGTCCAAGGTCTACGATCCCCTGGTTATCCGCATTGCGGCTGTTCTGGCCATGCTGTTCAGCTTCTCCCCAAAATTTGCCGCACTGGTCACCGCCATTCCCTCTGGGGTCATGGGTGGTGTGTCCCTGGTGCTCTACGGCATGATCTCCGCCATCGGTGTTCGCAACGTGGTGGAAAACAAGGTGGACTTCACCAAGACCCGCAACGTCATCATTGCCGCTCTGATTTTGGTGCTGTCCATCGGCATCACCTACAGCGCTGCTGGTTCCGTCAGCTTCGTGGTTGGCTCCACCACTCTCTCCCTGTCCGGCCTTGCCATCGGCGCACTGGCTGGCATCGTCCTCAACGCAGTCCTGCCCGACAAGGACTATGAGTTCAAGCAAGGCAATTAAACACAAATTCCAAAATAGGGGCGAACATGGTTCGCTCCTGTTTTTTATGTATGTACTTATCGGCTTAACGCAACAGGTGCATGAAGAAGACCCGAATCTTGGACGATATAAATGGTGAAATCTGTTGTTGCTTATTTGGGCAAAATGTGGTATTCTTAAAGGTAAAGGGGGCTATGCTATGCTGTATATTTTGCTGTTTTTAACCACGGTCGGGGTCATTGCCCTGGATCAGTGGACAAAATTTTTAACCATCGCCAACATCCCCATGTATGGGCAAATTCCTGTTTGGGATGGTGTTTTTCACCTCACCTACATTTTAAACACCGGCGCCGCCTTTTCCATGTTGGAAGGCCAAATGTGGTTTTTCTTTTTGATCACCCTGGCATTCCTGGTTGGAGTGGGTCTGGTGATTTGGAAAAAATGGATCACCCACCCAGTGGGGCTTTTTGCCATTGCCATGATCACCGGCGGTGCCATTGGTAATTTCATCGACCGCATGACCATCGGTGCTGTGGTGGATATGATTGAAGTAGAATTTATGGACTTCGCCATCTTTAATGTGGCGGATTCTTTCATCGTTGTCGGTGCCATTTTGCTCTGTATCTGGGCAATTTTCTTGGACCGCAAACCAAAGGAGAAACAAGCATGACCGTAGAATGTACTGCCACAGGTAAACGGATGGACGCACACCTGGCTGAGCTTTTGCCAGAACTGACCCGCTCCGCCGCCGAGAAATTGGTGCGGGACGGCTGTGTCACCTGCGACGGCAAAGTGGTCACAAAAGGCCAACGCACCGCCCTGGGGCAACTGCTAGAAGTCAACCTGCCAGAGCTCCAAGAGGTGGACATTGTGCCACAAAAAATGGACTTGGAAGTCTGTTTTGAAGACGAGGACATCATTGTCATCAACAAACCAAAAGGCCTGGTCGTCCACCCCGCCCCCGGGCACTGGGACGGCACCTTGGTCAACGGCCTGCTGTATCACTGCAAAGAATCCCTCTCTGGCATCAACGGCGAGATTCGCCCCGGCATCGTCCACCGCATTGACAAGGACACCTCTGGCCTGCTCATTGTGGCGAAAAACGACTTTGCCCACCAAGCTCTGGCCGCCCAACTGGCAGACCACACACTGGCACGGACATACCAGTGCATCGTCCGCGGCGGCATCAAGCACGAGGAAGGCACCATCGATGCCCCCATCGGTCGGAACCCCAACGACCGCAAAAAAATGTGCGTCACCGCAAAAAACGGTCGGATTGCCATTACCCACTGGAAGGTTTTGGATCATATGGGACAATTTACCCACCTGCAATGCAACCTGGAAACCGGGCGCACCCACCAAATTCGGGTACACCTGGCCTATGAAAACCGCCCCATTCTGGGTGACACGGTCTACGGCATCAAAAAACCGGAGTTTGGTCAGGACAGCCAGTGCCTCCACGCCAGTGGCCTCCAATTCATCCACCCCCGCACCCAAGAATTGATCACTGTCACCTGCCCCCTGCCCCAATATTTTGAAGAATTGCTGGTCAAATTGCGGTTGTTGCAATCAAGACCATAATATGAGTTAGGAGTTAGGAGTTCGCGAACTCCTAACTCCTAACCGCTCCGCGAACTCCTAACTCCTAACTATCTGGAGGTGTTTTCATGCAATGTATTAAATGTGGAAAACCGGTTGCCGAGGGGGAGATTTTCTGCCCGCTC
>JAWXUJ010000300.1:0-2338 GCA_044432765.1 Eubacteriales bacterium
TAGACAGTTCGCCACCCTTGGGCACGCCGGTTTGAGAAGCGGGGATGAAGACGCGAACGCCCTTGACGTTGGCAACGATGCCGCCCTTGTTCTCTTCGGTGACAACACCTTCGACAACGGTTTTTTCTTCGCAAGCGGTTTCGATGTCGTCCCAGCTCTTGACGGCTTCCAGACGCTTCTTGGACAGCATGGCAGTGCCTTCCACGTCGTTGACGCGGACGACGACGACTTCGATTTCGTCGCCAACTTTGAAGGCATCTTCAGGCTTTACAGAAGGATCGCTGCTGACTTCGTCGTAAGGGATGAAACCAGCGTGTTTGGTGCCCAGGTCGACGTAAACTTCAGTGTTGCCCACGGAAGTGACGACGCCAGTGACTTTCTCTCCTGTATTTAAAGTTTTGAGGGATTGCTCCAGCATCTCTGCAAAGCTTTCCTCTACGATTTCGTTCTTAATTTCTTCGCTCATAATGTTGTTGACCTCCTTAATTATCCACGACGGAGTAGATGCTCCAGCCGTGATTCCAACGGTGTTTAAGTTTGAGAAAAGCGTCATGTCCAGTTCATCGGCGTTGTCCACAAGGGACACCACATTGCAATGTTCTTCGCAAATCATGGCAAGCCGCCCCGTGTTGGAGCTTTTGGCATCGCCGACTATGACCATCGCGTCACATAGCTTTGATAAGGCTATGGCTTCTCTCTGCCTTTTTTCCGTTGCTTTACATATTGTATCAAAAATTTTCCCATTTGTACACTGTTTTTTTACGATTTTACGGCAACTTTCCCATTCTTTTTCGGTATTTGTGGTCTGACTGACCATGGTGAGGGGAAAATTTTTCCATTTCGGGTCGTTTTTCAACCATTTTTCCAATTCTTGGGGATTTTCAAAAACCAGAGGATGGGCGCACCAACCGGCGATTGCCGCCACTTCTGGGTGTGCTGGCTTACCGATGATGATAGGCTGACGCCCATCATCCTCTGCTTCTTGCACCAACTGGTGGATGCGTTTGACGAAGGGACAGGTGGCATCCAGGATGGTCACATCCCGATTTTGGAGCTGGTCATAGACAGCTCTGCCTACGCCGTGACTGCGGATAATCACCGTGCCACCCTCTGGCACTTGACCTGGCTCTGCCACCTCACGAACACCCAAATCTGCAAAGTGGTTGACCACGTGGCGGTTGTGGATAATAGGCCCCAGGGTGACGGCATTGTGCCCGTCCCGAACGGCCTGTTCCACCATCTCCACCGCTCTGTCCACACCGAAGCAAAAGCCGGCAGTCTCCGCCAATTTTACGCTCATATCATTGACTCCATCCCGTAGATTTTATCCATCAATTCATCGGTCAAAGGTTGCAAATCCTCCCCTTTCACCCGGGTGCCAGGAGGCACCATGTGGTAGGGTTTTCCGATGACGATGTGAATGGGTCGCCACAATTTCCGGTGGACTTGCAGGTAGACCGGCAAAACCGGCGCACCTGTTCGAGTGGCGAACATAGCCGCCCCGGTTTTGGCGGGGATGCGGGTGCCTCTTTTCACTCGGGTGCCCTCTGGGAACAACATCAGTTGTTCCCCCTCTTTCAGTGCTTTTAGGGCTTTTTTCACCGCAGTGATGTCGTTGGACTCCCGCTCAACCCCGATGAAATTGAACCACATAAATAAGTATTTCAGCACCGGAATATGTAGCAGTTGAGCCTTGACCATAATCCGCATGATTTTCTTAGGTCGGATGGCGAAGACCAACCATGGGCCATCACTGAGCCCCACGTGGTTGGAACAGATGACACAAGCGCCCTCCGGAATGTTCTCCCGGCCTTGCACTCGCATAATGGGGTGGACAAACAACAGGCCAAACCGTGCCGCAGTCCGCACCACCCAAAATGATTTTTCGCCCATGGTTTTCATGGTTATTTCACCTTCTCTGCAATGATGTTCAAAATTGCCTCAATGGACTGTTCAATGTCCAAATCCGAAGTATCCAGCAAAATGGCATCCTTGGCAGGCTTGAGAGGGGCGATTTTCCGGGTGGAATCGGCGGTGTCCCGCTTTTCCATATCGGCAAGCACTTGCTTCAAGCTGGTTTTCTCCCCTTTTGCCTCCAGTTCCAGGAACCGGCGCTCCGCTCTTTTTTCTGCGGAGGCGGTGAGGAAGATTTTCACCTTAGCGCGTGGGAGCACCACCGTGCCGATGTCCCGACCGTCCATAATCACGTTATGAGTACGCGCCATATTCCGTTGCAAATCCAACAGATATTCCCGCACCACCGGTTGGGCGGAGATGGCGGAGGCGATTGCAGACATCCGCGGGGTGCGAATTTCGTCAGACACATCGCTACCGTTGA
>JAWXUJ010000301.1:0-2333 GCA_044432765.1 Eubacteriales bacterium
CAGTGATTCTAGTGATTCTAGTGATTCTAGTGATTCCAGTGATTCCAGTGGTTCCAATGATTTTGGCGCTGTTTTAGACGCATAATCAACTTTAGCAGTTGCCCCCTCTCAGGGAGAGGGGGCAAAAGAGAAAAGGGTCTCTGCCAGTGGCAGGGGAAAGGAAAAATCTATGGATAGTTTATACGTAGCGGTCCTGGAGGCCATCGGCTCCATGTTGGGTCTTGCATTTCTTGGCTGTGGCATTGGCCTGGGTCTTATGGGCTCCAAAATTGCCGAGGCTGTGGGTCGAAATCCAGAGACAAAAAGTGATGTGGTACACTCTGTTGTGGTGGTGGCATTGATTTTGGCTTTGATGCTTCTATTGCTGTTTGGGTTTGTGTTCTTGTTGCTCTATTTCAACCCAATTTTCAATCTGTAATCTGGGGGACAGCTTATGTCATTCGCATACATCGGTGTGTTGCTGGTCATGGCAGTGCTCATTGGATTTGTCTCCTTGGCAATCCTTTGGCTGGCTAGAACCGTCAGCAACAGCATCCATCGTCGCACCATGGACTTGATTTCTGACTATGATGATCTGTTTGACCTTCGTAGCCGTGAAATTGCTGTCATGGAAAGGCGGCTGGCTCGACCAGTGGAAACAACCGCCAAGGTTGACCAAACAATGGCTACCGTGGTGGAAAAAGAGGTGGCACCGCCCTTTTTGATGGGCGTTGCGGAGCGTATCAGCACTACCCAATACCGGGACAACACCACCCCTTTGGTCTATCGCCAAATTCGCGACAGCTTCAGCCAATCTCCAGAAGAGATTTTGGCCACTCTGCCCAATGGTGGCGCAGGGGGTACCGGTGGCATTGCTACTCGGTTGCTGAAAGAATTAAATTATGAAACCGTGTTTGCCTTGGCAACCATGTCTGGCGCAGATCAATATCAACTGATGGAGACCTCTTTGGATGAAGAGGCAAAACCATTGCTGTCTGCATATGGTAAAGAGGGAAGTCGCTTCCAAGTGTTGGATTTCTACTCCTTTTTACAGGATTTGGCAGACAGAGAACCGAGAAGTACTGTGCTCCACGTGCCAGTGGGCACCAAGGTGGAAACCGTGCCACCCAACTGCGTGGTGGAAGAAGATGGTGAAATCTGTGAAGGGTTCCAAGTGGAATTGGGCGCAATGCTCTATGATTATTGCATCAAAGCAAGGGAGATTGGCTAAATGAATGAGACCATTAGTAGCGTATTAAATGAGAAAATCAAGGCCATGAAAGAGGGCAACAATGCCTTCTCCACCGGTCGTGTCCGTTTGGTTCGCGAATATATTGTAGAGGCCACTGGTTTGGACGGTGTCTCTTACTTTGAAAAAGTTCTGGTCGGTGACAATGCCGAGGGCTATGTGGATGCCATTCGGCAGGACTGCGTCCTCATCGCCTTGACCAGCATCACAGGCAAAACCCAGATTGGTGACCGCGTCACCGCCACCGGCGAGGAATTTTCCGCACTTTATTCCCCAGAGGCCGCAGGCCATATTGTGGATATGTTCGGCAAGGACTGCTTGGCGGGCAAACGGTTGGACGGGCTCCATCACGTGGACATCGAAACACCTGCCATTGCCATTATGGACCGTGTTTCCGTTACCAGACCACTGCTCACCGGCATCACCGGTATTGACTTGATTTATCCAATCGGTCGCGGACAACGGCAACTGATTATCGGCGATAAGAAAACTGGCAAAACCCAAATTGCCCTGGATACCATCTACAACCAAAGAGGCCAAGGTGTTCGCTGCTTCTACGTTGCCATCGGCAAGACGAAAAAGGAAGTCAAGGACATCTACAGCCAACTGCTTCGCCGTGGCGCTATGGAGTACACCGTAATTTTGGCGGCCTTCAACGATGACCCATCTCCTGTGCTCCGTAGCACCCCATACTCCGCCCTGTCCATGGCCCGCACCCATATGGAACAAGGGGAAGATGTTTTAGTGGTCATCGACGACTTGAAACGTCACGCCGATGTCTGCCGTGAAATCGCCTTGCTCATGGGCAAAACACCAGGCCGTGATGCCTATCCTCCTGATATTTTCTACGCCCACTCCCGGATGTTGGAGATGGGCTGTCAGCATAAGGATGGCGGTTCCATCACCATCCTACCCATCGGCGAGACAAAGGGCGGGGACATCACCGACTATATCTCCACCAACATCATCTCCATCACCGATGGTCAGATTGTGTTGTCCGCCAAAAACTTTGAACGCGGTCAAAAGCCTGCCATCAACTATGGTCTGTCCGTTTCCCGCTTGGGTGGTGCGGTACAGGAGCCACAGATGAAAAGGCTGGCCCTCC
>JAWXUJ010000302.1:0-2331 GCA_044432765.1 Eubacteriales bacterium
GGTGCCTCCTCTATTTTGTCCATGGGCAATATCTCTCTCAACCGGGCGACCTTTGAATTGAAGTCCCAAAAGGGCTCTTTCCGCCTGGCAAACAAGGAATTTCAAATGCTAGAGCTTCTCCTGACCAACCAGGGGAACATCATCCCCACAGAGCGGTTTATGGAGAAAATCTGGGGCTTTGACAGTGAATCGGAAATCAACGTGGTCTGGGTATACATCTCCTATCTGCGAAAAAAACTGCTGGCACTGGATGCCACGGTGCAAATCAAGGCCACCCGGAACACAGGATATTCCCTGGAGGAAAAATAATGGAGCGAGCCCTGCGGAAAAAGTTTATTGTCATATCGGTCAGTGTGGTGTTTGTGGTATTGCTCCTCATCGCGGCGGTGATCAACGTGTATAATTTCCTGGAAATCGACTCCAAAGCCAACGATATCATCGCGATTTTGGCGGACAACGATGGGGAGTTTCCTCAGATTATGCCATTGCCTCCCATGCAGAACCAAGCCCATGTGAACCAGGAAACACCCTATACCACCCGGTTTTTCACCGTGACCACCGATGAAAGCGGTCGGTTGGTCAGTGTCAACACCCGCAGTATTCAGCGTATTTCCACGGAGAATGCCGTGGAAATGGCGAAAACGGTGTTGGAACGCTCCTCTTTCTACAAATACTACGACCAATACTGCTATGCAATCATTCCTCTGAATGGGGAAAACCTGGTGATTTTTGTGGACTGTAGTGAGGAATTTGCCTTTTTCAACGGTCTACTTCAGGCCAGTATTGTGGTCTGTTTGGTGGCTCTGGTGGCGGTGTTTTTACTCATTGTCTGGGTGTCCAAATGGGCGGTTGCCCCCATGGTGGAGGGCTACCGCAAGCAACAGCAGTTTGTCACCAACATCAGTCACGAGCTGAAAACCCCGCTGTCCATCATCAAAACCAACACGGAGGTGTTGGAGGTGGAGCATGGAGAATCCCAATGGAGCGAAAGCATCCACAACCAAATTGGTCGGCTCAACGGCCTGGTCAACTACTTGGTCTCCCTGTCTAAACTGGATGAGGTGGGACGAAAAACCATGATGGTGGACTTCTCTCTGTCCGACGCGGCTTGGGAGACGGTGGACAGTTTTGCGCCGTTGCTCCACCAGGCGGGGAAGGAACTGGTGGTGGACATTGCCCCAGATTTGACCTATTGCGGGGACGAGCAATCCATTCGGTTGCTTCTGTCCACCTTGATGGAAAACGCGGTGAAGTACAGCAACTGCGACAGCCCGGTGACGGTCACTGTACGTCAGGGAAAAAACAAGGTGGAATGTACCTTGACCAACGGCGCCGATGACCTGGAAACCAAAAGTTACGATGTGCTGTTTGAACGGTTCTACCGGCTAGACGGCTCTCGCAACAGCAAAACTGGCGGTTTTGGCATCGGACTTGCCATCGCCAAAACCATCGTCCGCAACCACGGCGGGGACATCCGCGCTTTGAGTGGTGATGGAAAGGTGATTGAATTTCACATGGAACTGTAAGGAGAAAAGGAACCATGGACAACCAAACAAAAAAAGGCCTGTTCTTTGCCCTGGAGGGCATTGACGGCAGTGGGAAAACCACCCAGGCCGTGTTACTGGCTCAAATATTACAGCAACAGGGCATCCCGGTTTGCGAAACCAGAGAGCCGACGGCGGGGCCAGTTGGCTCCCTCCTTCGCCAGGTACTCACCGGGCGGATGAAGGCCGATGGCAGAGTGGTGGCAAGCCTGTTCGCCGCCGACCGTCTGGATCATTTGTTCAACCACACCGATGGGGTGCTAGACCAAATCGAGGCGGGGAGAACCGTGGTCATGGATCGCTACTACTTCTCCTCCTATGCCTACCACAGCGTGGAGGTGCCCATGGATTGGGTGGTGGCACTCAACCAACAGAGTAGCGATGCCCTCAAGCCCACCGCCACCATCTTCGTGGATGTGACAGCGGAAACCGCCATGGAGCGCATCGAGGCCAACCGCCTCCACACGGAGCTATACGAGACCAGAGAGCGTCTCACCGCCGTGCGGGAAGGGTATCTCCGGGCATTTCGCCGGCTTCAAAAGGAGGAAACCGTCATCATCGTCGATGGCAACCGCTCACCAGAACAGGTGGCGCAGGATATCTGGAACATTGTGTCGGTCTATTATGAAGGGTAACCTCCATGGATGCTGTACAAAATGGCACTGTACAAAAACCAATGTCATTAAGTTAAGCGCTTCCAATGGGAGAAAAAACAAGCGCTTTTTTCAAAAAAGGCTTGACAAATAAGACAAAATGTGCGGTCGCCTTCATTGACTAAAGTCAATGA
>JAWXUJ010000303.1:0-2325 GCA_044432765.1 Eubacteriales bacterium
GCCACCTCTGATGGCAAGTTCATCCTCAGTGAAAAAGGAGAGATTACCTACGGCGCCAAGCTGGGCGATGCTTCCTTTGCCAAGGATTTGGACGAGGAAACTGTAAAAGAAATGTTCCACTTTATTCATGTGGATTGGAATTCCGGCGAAACGTAATTTGAAGGAGCAATCATAGAAATGAAAAAAGTTTTGATATTAGAAGATGAAGTCAGCATCCGCAGCTTTGTGGTCATCAACCTAAAACGGGCTGGCTACGAGGCCATCGAAGCCGGCACCGGCATGGAGGCCTTGGAAAAATTAAAGGAAAATCCAGACATCGGTGTGGCGATTTTGGACATTATGTTACCCGACATTGACGGATTTGAAGTTTGTCGCAACATCCGCGCCACCAACAAGCAAATCGGTGTTATTATGCTCACTGCCCGCACCCAGGAGATGGACAAGGTCACCGGCCTCATGACCGGCGCAGACGACTATGTGACCAAGCCCTTCTCTCCAGCGGAGCTGACTGCCCGCATCGATGCCCTCTACCGCAGATTGGGCTCGGATTCCATTGTGGACGTGTCCGAACGGCAACAGGGTCCTTTCCTGTTGAACACCCGGAACCGTACACTGGACAAAAATGGTGAGCGCATCAAGTTGACCCAGGTGGAGTATGCCATTATGAAGCTATTTATGCAGAACCCAGGCCGCGCCCTGTCCCGTGAGGACATTCTCACCAGTGTTTGGGGTCGGGACTACGACGGCGAACTGAAAATCGTGGATGTGAACATCCGTCGTCTCCGCATCAAAATCGAAGATGACACCGCCAACCCCACCTTCATCACCACAGTCTGGGGCTTCGGCTACAAATGGGGTGCCTAACTTTAGTTAGGAATTAGGAATTAGGAATTAGGAATTAGGGGCGCGGTTTGTGCTCGTCCGGGGGTGAGGCGTGAATCGCTTCTACAATGAAGGGAAGGAGTAAACACATGGGAAAAATTACAGGCATTCAAAAACGATGGCTGCTCAACAACTTGAGCATCGTCATATCCTTGGTGATTCTCTGCGTGGTGGCCTTCACCCTGTCCTTTGCCATGTACTACTACTCCAATATGCAGTCAGGCTTGGAGTCCAAGGCCAAAACCACCACAGACTTCTTTGGCAACTACATCAGCCAAAGTTATAATGACTACTACCAGTCCTGTATCACATTTGCCCAGACCTTTGAGGAGAAAAACACCCTGGAGCTTCAATTCATCTCCACCAACGGTAGCATTGTGGCCTCATCTTACGGTCAGTGGGCCGGAGATGACCCGGACACATCTGACATCAAAGCGGCGGTTGCCACCCAGGAATTGGCAGTCTACACAGGCCAAAATTCTTTGACCGGGGAACACATTATGGCGGTTTCCAGCCCCATGATCTACAGCAATGGCGAGGTCATCGGTGTGCTCCGCTACGTCACCAGTTTGAAAATCGTGGATCAGCAGATTGCAGCCGTGGCAGTGGTTGCTGTTTTGATTGGTGCGTTCTTTGTGGCGCTGTTGTTGTTCAGTAGCAAATACTTCATCCGCTCTATTATCGAGCCAATCACCGAAGTCACCGCCACCGCCAAGCGGATTTCCGCCGGCAGTTACGGCATCCAAATTCAAAAGAAATTTGACGATGAAATCGGCGAACTTGCCGACACCATCAACGATATGTCCATTAAAATCAGTCAGTCGGAACGGATGCAGACCGAGTTTGTCTCCTCCGTTTCTCACGAACTGCGTACCCCCCTCACTGCCATCTCCGGTTGGAGTGAAACCATTCTATCCTCCGAGGAATTGGACCCGGTGGAGACCCGTCGTGGAATGCTCATTATCCTGCGCGAAGCTGGTCGCCTGACCTCCATGGTGGAGGAACTGTTGGAATTTACCCGGATGCAGGACGGTCGATTCACCCTGAACGTGGAAAAGTCCGACATTCGCGCCGAGTTTGAAGACACTGTCTTTATGTACGGCAGTCGGCTCCGGCAGGAGGGTATCACCCTGAATTACGAAGACAACGACGACGACATCCCAGAATTGCCCTGTGACGTATCCCGTATGCGCCAAGTGTTCCTGAATATTTTGGACAACGCGGCAAAGCACGGTGGGGAGGGCAAGGAAATCACAGCCTCCATGGTTTTGGAGGAGGGCACCGTCGCCATCAAAATCCGGGATTTTGGCTCTGGCATTCCAGAGGACGAACTGCCCCGGGTCAAAATGAAATTCTACAAAGGCAGCGCCAAAGCCCGGGGCAGTGGCATCGGCTTGGCAGTCTGCGAAGAAATCGTCACCATGCACGGTGGCACATTAACAT
>JAWXUJ010000304.1:0-2319 GCA_044432765.1 Eubacteriales bacterium
TTCAACCCGCTGACTTTATCAGGCGCTCGCTACTTGCTGGCCTCTCTGGTGCTTCTGTTTTTCACAGGAAAAATGCGGTTTCCTGCCAGAAAAGACTGGGGTTGGTTCCTGCTCAGTGGTAGCTTGGGCTTCTCCATTTACATGGTGCTGTTCAACACTGGTTCTGCAACCGTCTCCGCGGCGACCACCAGCGTCATCATCGCCTTGACCCCAGTGGTGGCGGCTCTTTTGGCGCGGTTTTTCTACAAGGAAACATTACAGTTGCACCAGTGGTTGGCACTGGCAGTCTGCTTCTTTGGCGTGGTGGTACTCACCGCCATGGAGGGCGGTTTCGGTGGCGGTACGGGGCTGTACTGGCTCTTTGGAGCCGTACTCTGCGTCAGCGTCTACAACATTCTGCAACGGAAACTAACCCGCACCTACACCGCCTTGGAGGCCACCACCTATTCCATTTTCGTCGGTACCATCGGCCTGTCTCTCTGGATTCCAGAAGGGGTGTCTGCACTGGTCATCGCCCCAGTGAATCAGTGGGTCAATATTTTGATTTTAAGTGTGGGCTGTAGCGCCATTGGCTATGTGTTCTGGTCAAAAGCCTTGGCCATCACACCGAAAACCTCCACCGTCACCAACTATATGTTTCTCCTGCCGTTTCTGGCGGCACTTGGGGGTTATTTCATCGCGGGAGAAGTGGTGACCACTGGCACCTTTGTCGGTGGTTGCATCATCCTTTTGGGGCTGGCCATCTTCAACTTTGGTGGACATTTTCACCATAAATCGTAAAAAATGGGTGCAAAATGAAAATTTTGCACCCATTTTTTTAGCCCAACAGATCGTCTACTGCATGGTTGACACTCCGCTCCACGGTTTTGGCGGCATCCTCTGCCATTTGATACATTTTCGATTCTTTGGGAATGAGCATGGTGGTGGCTGCGCCCACCAGCAAGCCCGCGCCCAAGGTTGCGGCAAATGCTCTCACATCCATGGTGGTACCTCCTTAGTAATTGCCAGCGCCCATGGCGTTGGTGTTAACCTGTGGGACAGTGGTATTGCCGTGTTGATGGTGATAGTGGTTACTGCCATTCACAGTGCCATCGTTGGTGGTGGACACGTTGCCGTAGTGGTCATAGCCCATGGGATGGGTTGCCATGGTGGTGCCACCACAGGCGGTCAGGGAAAGTGCCAAGGCGGCTGCCACTGCCAAAGTCATTGCTGTTTTCATAATCATAATCCTCCTCATTTCATTTTCGCGGGTTACGTCATTAGTATGGATGAATACAATGGACTTACACCCGACAAATTTAGCCATTTATATAAAAAATCAAAATCTACAGTTGATTATTCTGTTAGAAAACGTTATAATGAGAAGTGTTATCAATAAGAGGAGGAATTTCATACTATGAAAAAACTGACAGTCAAAAAAGGCTCCACATGTATGGCGTGCCTGGCTTGCGTTCGCGCTTGTTCCGAGGCTTTCTACAAAGAATTCGATGAGGAAAAATCCTGCATTCAACTGGTGGAGAAAAAAGACACCGTCCGTCCTATGACCTGCGTTCAATGTGGCAAATGTGCCAAGGTCTGCGAAGCCGGTGCCATCACCCAGAACGCAAAGGGCGTTTACATGATCAACAAGAAACTATGTACACAATGCGGCAAATGTAAGGAAGTATGTCCATTCCACGTCATGGTGCAAGTTGCAGAATCCCCTGCAACCAAGTGCATTGCATGTGGCATTTGCGTCAAAGCATGTCCCATGGACGTTCTGGAAGTCGTGGAATCCTAAAAAATGTTACATAAAAAAGCCGTGGTTCAAATTGAACCACGGCTTTTTCGTTATCGGGTACGTCGTTTGTAGAAAATGGCTAACAGGAAGGCCAGTGTCAATAGGGTGCCACAGCCAATCCAGGCCAAGGCCGTGTCGGATAGGCCGATGGTTTCGGTGACACCTTCTATGGTGCCACCCATGTCCATCTGGGACATTCCACCGCCCATACCGCCCATCATACCGCCCATCATGCCACCGCCTTGACCGCCACCTTGACCACCGCCACCTTGGCGAGTGGGGCTTTGGTCATTGCCGGTGCCTTTTTGGACACTTTCCGAGCCGGTGTCGGTGACATCCAAGTCACCGGTGGAGATCAGGTAGGTGTTGGTTTCCCGGGCCTCTGTGGTGGATCCGATGGTGCCGTCCAGTTGGCCTTGGATGCTCTCCACGCGGTAGGACACGAATTCCAACAAGGTGTCCACACCTGTTTCAAATTGCTCCACGGTGCAGAATTTGGATGGATCGTTTTCCACACCGTCGGCAATCAGCGTTTGCAC
>JAWXUJ010000305.1:0-2315 GCA_044432765.1 Eubacteriales bacterium
TTGAGAATCAAAAACTATATAGTTGCGCAAACATTGGAAGAGGCCTATGCCTTGAACCAATCACCTAGCAGTCAGATTTTAGGTGGTACCGGTTGGCTGAAAATGCAAAACCGCACCATTACCAAGGCTATCGACCTGTCTCAGCTCCACTTGGACGAAATCAAGGAGACAGAGGACAGTTTTGAAGTGGGTGCCATGGTCACCTTGCGAGACTTGGAGTGCCACCAGGGGTTGCAAGCTCTTTGCGGTGGTGCCATCGCCAATGGGGTCAAGGGCATCGTCGGGGTGCAATTTCGCAACTGCGCCACCGTGGGTGGCAGCATCTACAGCCGATTTGGTTTTTCCGATGTTTTGACCGTCCTACTGGCCTTGAACACCCAGGTCAACCTGTACAAACAGGGACAAGTCTCCCTGGCAGATTACGCCACTATGAGTTATGATAGGGACATTGTGGTCTCCATTTCCATTCCCAAAGCCTCTGTTGTGGTGGCCTATGAGACCTTCCGAGTCCAGGCCACCGACCTGCCTGTGCTCAATGTGGCTGTTTCTAAAAACCCAGATGGTAAAATGCTGGTCGCCGTTGGCGCAAGACCACAGCGCGCCAAAGTTCTGGCTTTTGACACTCCAGAACAGGCAATGGCCTGTGGGGCAATGTTCACCTATGGCTCCAATCATCGGGGCAAAGCGGCCTATCGTAGCCATCTGGCAGATGTGCTGATCAAGCGGGCAGTCACCGCGGTTATGGAGGGGAAATAATGGAAATCAAACTGTGGATCAACGAAAAATTGGTGGTGGACGACATCTCCCCAGACCAACCACTGCTGGAGTTTTTGCGGAGTAAAGGCTGTTACAGCGTGAAGCGCGGTTGCGAGACTTCTAACTGTGGCCTCTGCACCGTATGGCTGGAGAAAAAACCTGTCCTTTCCTGTACCATGCTGGCCATGCAGGCCAATGGCAAGCGCGTGACCACTCTGGAGGGTGTGCAAAAAGAAGCCGCCGAATTTGGCGAGTTTTTGGCCTCCCAAGGTGCGGAGCAATGCGGGTTCTGTAGCCCTGGCTTCATTATGAATGTGCTTGCCATGATGGAGGAACTGAAAAATCCCAGCGAAGACGAAATCAAAGCCTATCTGGTGGGCAACCTATGTCGTTGCACCGGTTATATGGGGCAGTTGCGGGCCATCAAAGAATTTATCCGCCACAAGGAAGGGGAGTCCAATGCCTAACGTCAATCAATCCATCAAGAAAAAAGATTACCTGTCCTTGGTCACCGGCAAGCCAGTCTATACCGACGACTTGTCCCCGGACGACTGCCTGGTGGTCAAGTTGCTACGCAGTCCCCATGCCCATGCCATCATCGAAGACATCAACACAGACACTGCCCTGAAAGTGCCGGGCATCGCCTGCATTCTCACCCATAAAGATGTCCCACAAAACCGCTTTACCATGGCGGGGCAAACCTACCCAGAATTAAGCCCCCATGATCGGCTGATTTTGGAGGACAGAGTACGATTTGTGGGCGACTCTGTGGCAATCGTCGCCGGTGAAACAGAAGCCGCTGTGGACAGAGCCTTGGGGCTGATTAAAGTGAAATACCAAGTTCTGGAGCCGGTTTTGGACTTTAGAATCGCAAAGGACAACACAGTGGTGCTCCACCCAGAGGACAACTGGGCATCCCTGATTCCAGTGGGCGCAGATAAGGATAGAAACCTTTGCGCCCACGATGTCCATGGGGAAGGGGACTTGGAAAAAGCCTTCGCAGAATCCGACTGCATCGTGGAACACACCTACCATTCCAAGGCCAACCAACAGGCCATGATGGAGACGTTCCGCGCCTTTAGCTACACCGACATCTACGGCAGATTGACCATCGTTTCTGCCACTCAGGTCACCTTCCACGTCCGTCGTATCATCGCCCACGCACTGGGGATTCCCAAGTCCCAAGTCCGGGTAATCAAGCCTCGCATTGGCGGTGGTTTCGGTGCAAAACAGACCGCTGTGATGGAGGTTTATCCCGCCATCGTCACCATGAAAACCGGCAAGCCTGCCAAAATGGTGTTCAGTCGCAAAGAGTCTCAAATTGCATCCTCTCCCCGCCATGAAATGGAAATCACCGTGAAACTGGGCATTACCAATGGGGGCAAAATCAAGGCTGTGGATATGTACACCCTGTCCAACACCGGTGCTTACGGCGAACATGGCCCCACCACCGTTGGCCTCAGCGGTCACAAATCCATTCCCGCCTACTGCCGGATGGATGCTTACCGGTTCCAGTTCGATGTGGTCTACTCCAACGTCATGTCCGCCGGCGCATACCG
>JAWXUJ010000306.1:0-2293 GCA_044432765.1 Eubacteriales bacterium
CTTGACCCGCCAGTCGGTGATGTCCACGTAGCTGTTGACCAGGTCTTTGTAGTCCAACATGGTACGCCCCACGTTGCGGATTTTTTCCCGCTGTTTCCGGTAGAGGATGTAGTTTTTGGCTACATCGGTGTAGCCCGCGGACTGGAGGACGGATTCCACGCTGTCCTGAATTTCTTCCACGGAGACGTGGTTGTCCTTGATTTTGGTTTCGTAATCGGCGGTGACCCGGAGGGCCAACAGGTCGATGATATCGGGATTGGATTGGCGGTTGGAGGCCTCAAAAGCCTTGGCGATGGCGTTGCCTATTTTGGCGATGGCAAAGTCAGCGACTTGACCGTCGCGTTTTAATACTTGATACATAACGGTTCCCCTTTTCTTTCGTGAGTTGCTCGATTGCAATCATCATATCACAAGATATTGGGGAAATCAAGGAATATTTCACAATATCTAGTCATTATTTTTCTATGACTACTATATATAGTGTTATGTAACCCAGCTCCAGAAATGGTATATAGAGAAAAAATCAGGCAAACCCACCATAACAGCGGATTTACCTGATTTTTTGCGTAATTATCAGAGCACGCCCATGCCTCCTTTTTGAAAAGGAGGCGCCGTCCGCAGACGGCGGAGGATTAGGGGTTTTATATGATAGGATAGACCTAATCCTCAGTCAGCAAGCTGACAGCTCCTTTTCAAAAAGGAGCCTTTCTCTACAGGGTCTCATACCCACAAAACCGGATGGCGGCTTTTGCCAGTTCGGTGGTGGGGTCGATGGCTTGGAAATCGGGGTGAATGCCGTCCCACAGGATGGGCAGTTCGGTGCAACCCAGGATGAAATAGTCCGCGCCTTGACCTGCCATGGTTTTTAAGATTTCCTCAAAAATACCACGGCACAATTCCAAATCCTTGCCGGCTTTGACCACGTCGTAGATGGCGGTCATCAGGGCATCTTGCCCCAGGCTATCCGGCATGATGCTAGCAACACCGGCATTGTGCAATGCATCGGTGTACAGGCTGGTGGCCAACGTGCCTTTGGTTGCCAAAATCCCGGCGGTTTTCCCTGGGAACTGGGCGGCGCAGGCCTTGGCCGTGGCCTCCAACATGGAGACGAAGGGGATTTTTGTCAATTTTTGCAAATCGGGGAGGAAATAGTGGGCGGTGTTGCAGGGCATGACGATGCAGCTTGCACCCAGGTTTTCCAGATTGTCCAAGGCATCGGTCATCTCCTGGAGGGGGCTTTCTCCGCCGGACAAAATGGCGGCAGTGCGGTCGGGAATCTGGGCGTTGGAGTCGATATAGACCCGAATGTGGTCGTTGTCACAGGCGGCTTTGGTCAGCAGGGCGATTTTGCGGAACAAATCCGCCGTAGCCAGAGGCCCCATGCCCCCCAAAACACCAATGGTTTTTTTCATGTGTGTGCTCCTTTTTGCTTGTCTGTAGGGGCGATTCACGAATCGCCCTCTAAAGCCTCCTTTTTGAAAAGGAGGTGCCCGAAGGGCGGAGGATTAGGACTTCCTCAGAACATCAAGCCCCGAATCCTCAGTCAGCTACGCTGACAGCTCCTTTTCCAAAAGGAGCCAATTAATCACCAAAACTGATGCCCACTTGTTTGGCCTCGCGGATGATGGAGGAGTTGGGTTCCACATATTTCAGCTTGCCAGCCACGTCGCCCAGTGGAACCCGGACGGTTTCGTTGCCCACAATGCCGATCATGTTGCCGTAGTCCTCGTCCATGATGGCGGTGGCTGCAGCGGCGCCCAGGCGGGTGGACAGCACCCGGTCATAGGGGCAGGGAGAACCGCCCCGCTGGGTGTGACCCGGCACGGTGACGCGAACGTCGCTGTCGGTTTTTGCAGACAAAACGGTAGCCAGTTCGTAGGAAATGGAGGGATATTGATAGGTTTCCATAAACTTTTTCAGTTCTTTCTTGGACATGGATGCTCGCTCTTTGGGGATGGCACCTTCGGCAACTGCCAGAATGGTGAAGCCCTTGCCACGGCTGTTCCGCTTGTCGATAGCGGCGCAGATTTTGTCGATGTCGTAGGGGATTTCGGGAATCAAAATGATGTCAGCACCGGAGGCCATGCCAGAGTGGAGTGTCAGGTGACCAACTTTGTGACCCATAATCTCCACGATGAACACCCGACCGTGGGATGCGGCGGTGGTGTGGATGCAGTCCATGCAGTCGCTGGCGATGTTGACAGCGCTTTGGAAACCGAAGGTCATCTCGGTGCCCCAGATGTCGTTATCGATGGTTTTGGGCATATGGATGATGTTGAGCCCCTCTTCACGG
>JAWXUJ010000307.1:0-2292 GCA_044432765.1 Eubacteriales bacterium
ATACTTTTTGGTTGCTGACGTTGTCAGCGCGCTGCTTGCGCAGCTACCGCCCTTCGGGCGAACCAAAGCCGTGTAGTTTGTTGTAAGAGGCTATCGCCCCTCACAGCTACGCTGTGCCCCTCTAGCGAGGGGCTTACAACAAACTATGACAACCAAGCTGACTTATCTTTTGCCCTCATTTTTTGCCCAAATTTTCGGCCAATCCATAAAGGATTACCCTCAAATTTGAACAAATCTGAGGGCAAAATCTGGCGCCATCTTGCCCGCCCTAGGTTTTTAGTGGAGCCCTACAGTCTTTCTTCCAACCATTTGCGGATTTGTTTGCTGGCGGTGCCGTCACCATAGGGATTTTTTGCCTCGCTCATGGCGGCGTAGGCGGCGGGATTGGTCAGGAGGGTTTTACACTCATTGTAGATGGTCTCCTCCTTGGTGCCGGTCAACTTCAAGGTGCCAGCGGCGATGCCCTCTGGCCGCTCGGTGGTGTCCCGCATGACCAGAACAGGCTTGCCCAGAGAGGGTGCTTCCTCTTGAATGCCACCGCTATCGGTGAGAATCAAATATGATGCCCCCAACAGGTTGTGGAACTGATCCACCGTCAGTGGTTCGATAATGCGCAGACCGTCACAGCCGGACAACTCCTCTTTGGCGATTTGGCGCACAATGGGGTTCATATGGATGGGGTAAACAGCTTTTACGTCGGGGTATTCGTCCATAATCCGGCGGATGGCACGGAACATTTCGTGCATGGGTTGCCCCAGATTTTCACGGCGGTGGGCAGTGATGACCAACAGCCGAGAGTCCCCTGCCCAGTCCAAAATTTCGTGTTTGAAATCCTTTTTCACTGTGGTGAACAAGGCATCGATGCCAGTGTTGCCGGTGACGATGATGTTGTCGGGGTTTTTGCCCTCAGCCAACAGAGAGGCCCGTGCTTGCTCTGTGGGGGAGAAGTGGTAGGTGGCGATGATGCCCAAGCCCTGGCGGTTAAATTCCTCGGGGAAGGGAGATGCCATATTACCAGTACGAAGGCCGGCTTCTACGTGACCCACAGGGATTTGCAGATAGAAGGCAGACAGACCGGCGGCATAGGCGGTGCTGGTATCGCCGTGGACCAAAACCAAGTCTGGCTGAACGGTTTTCAACACATCTCGCATACCCATCATCACTTCCCGGGTGATGTCAAACAGGTCTTGGCCTGCTTTCATAATGTCCAAATCGTAGTCAGGCACCACGCCGAAGATGTCCAGGACTTGCTTCAGCATTTCCCGATGCTGTCCGGAGACGCAGACCACCACTTCAAATTGTCGGCTTTTTTTCAGTTCCAGTACCAAGGGACACATTTTAATGGCTTCCGGTCTGGTTCCGAAAACCAACATAATTTTTTTCATTCCGTATTCTCCTTTGAGCCCATAAGAATTATTACAAACATTGTACCACAAAACAGCGTATATGACAAGAAATTTAGACTGTATTTCTTGAAAAATTGGTGAAAATATGATACAATCATTGTAATTTGAACAATTTACGGAGGAACTATGAGTATTTTAACAGTCACCCATGTGACCCACGGTTTCGGTGGGCGACAAATTTTGGAGGATGCCTCCTTCCGCCTGCTCAAAGGCGAACACATTGGCCTGGTGGGTGCCAATGGCGAGGGAAAAACCACCTTTTTGGACATCATCACCGGCAAACGTTCCCCAGACGAGGGCAACGTGGAATGGTGCAACCACATCACCACTGGCTACCTAGACCAACACAGCACCCTGGCGCCAGGGATGACCATTCGGGATGTGCTTCGCTCCGCATTCGATGCCATGTACAAAATGGAACAGGAAATGTTGGCCTGCTACGACAAAATGGGTGACTGCACCGACGAGGAAATGACCAAGCTGATGGAAGACGTTGGGGAACTCCAAGAGATTTTGGAGAGCAGTGGCTTCTACAGTCTGGATACCAAAATTGAGGAATATGCCAATGGCCTTGGCCTGGGCGACATCGGCCTGGAACGGGACGTGACCGAACTTTCCGGCGGTCAACGGGCCAAGGTTTTGCTGACAAAACTCCTGCTGGAAAACCCTATGATTCTAATTTTGGACGAACCTACCAACTTTTTGGACGAAAATCACATTATTTGGTTGAAGCGCTTTTTGCAGAATTACGAAAACGCATTCATCCTGGTGTCCCACGATATTCCCTTCCTGGACGACGTGGTCAACGTGATTTACCACGTGGAAAATGCCACCTTGACCCGCTACACTGGCAACTACGACCAGTTCCAAGAGCTGTACGAAATCA
>JAWXUJ010000308.1:0-2289 GCA_044432765.1 Eubacteriales bacterium
CTGCTATCGCCTGGCTTGATGCCTGTTTATAAGAACAACCAAGCGGATTTTTCAATCTGCTTGGTTGTTCTGCCCATTTTTAGATTTCTATGTTTTTGCCTAGCGATTCTACTATTGGAAGCGTTTAACTTAATGATATTGGTTTTTGTACAACGCCTTTTTCATATACCTTACAGCAAAGTGGCAACCACGGAGGCGCAGCGGGGGCACAGGCCATCTGCGTGGTCGGTGACACTGTGCATCCAGCAACGAGGGCATTTGGTGCCAGGGGCATCTTCCACCACGATGGTGAGGCCTGGGAAGTTGGTGCCAGCGCCGGTGACACCCTCTGGTGCAGTTTCGGCAACTTCCACGGCGGAAACGATAAAGAGTTCGGCCAATTTCAGGCTGGAAACAGCAGAAAGAGCGGCTTTTGCATCGTCGTCGGTCGCCACCAAGGTAACGCCGGCCTCTAAGGCCTTGCCGATTTTCTTTTCGCTACGAGCGGCTTCCAACACAGTGTTGATGTCGGAACGCAATGCAATGATGGTGTCCCATTTTGCCATTTCATCTTCGGACAGCGCATAGTCTGCGAAAGGCTTGTTCATGGTGTTCAGCAGGACGTTTCTGCTATCATCAGCCTCGGTATGTGCCATGGCTTGCCAGATTTCATCGCAGGTGAAGGCCAAAATTGGGGCAAACATTTTGGTCATGGTGTCCAAAATCAGGTACAGGGCAGTTTGTGCGGAGCGACGAGCCAGGCCGTCTTTATCGTCGCAGTAGAGACGATCCTTGATGATGTCCAGATAGAAGGAGGACAGTTCCACCACGCAGAAGTCGTTGATTGCGTGGGTGATGGTGTGGTATTCGTAGACATCATAGGCCTTTTCGCAAGCCTCAATCAGGCTGTTCAATTTCGCGATTGCCCACTTATCCAGCTCCAGCATATCAGCAGGGGCCACCAAGTTGTTGGGGTCGAAGCCTTCCAAGTTGCCCAAGCAGTAGCGGGCGGTGTTGCGGAACTTCAGGTAGTTTTGTGCCAGTTGCTTGAAGATGTTGTCAGAGCAACGGACGTCCACCCGGTAGTCGGAGGAAGCCGCCCACAGACGGAGGATGTCAGCGCCGTACTTCTTGGTGATTTCCGTAGGAGCAACACCGTTGCCCAGAGATTTGTGCATGGCGCGGCCTTCGCCATCCACCACCCAGCCGTGGGTCAGGCACTCTTTGAAGGGAGCGATGGCTTCGCCACGGGATGCCACAGCGGTGAGCAGGGAGGATTGGAACCAGCCACGATATTGGTCAGCACCTTCGATATACATATCGGCAGGCCAGAAGCCTTGGTCTTTCAGCATGGAGCCCATGTGGGTGGAGCCGGAATCAAACCAGCCATCCAAGGTATCCTCTTCTTTGAAGAAGTGGGTACCACCGCAGTGGGGGCAAGCATAGCCTTCTGGCAAGATTTCCATGGCATCCATGTCGAACCAAGCGTTGGAGCCTTTTTCTGCAAACAGGCTGGAGACAGCGCCGATGGTAGCATCGTCGCAGACAGGCTTTTTGCAGGAGTCGCAATAGAACACGGGAATGGGCAAGCCCCATTTTCTTTGACGGGAGATGCACCAGTCGTTGCGCTCACGGATCATGGCGACCATCCGGTCCTTGCCCCAAGTGGGGAGCCAACGGACATTTTCACAAGCGGCAACGGCATCGTCTTTGAAGGATTCCACAGAGCAGAACCATTGTGGGGTTGCGCGGAAGATGATGGGGGATTTGCAACGCCAGCAGTGGGGGTAGCTGTGGACGATGTCTTCGCTGGCGAACAGTGCGCCAGTTTCTTGCAGGTCAGCCAAAATGGCGGCGTTGGATTTTTCGTAGTACATCCCGGCGAACTTGCCGGCATCGGCAGTTTGAATGCCACGGTCGTCCACTGGCACCACCATATCGATTTTGTAGCGAAGGCAGGTTTGGTAGTCGTCTGCACCGAAGCCGGGGGCGGTGTGGACGCAACCAGTACCGCTTTCCATGGTGACATAGTCGGCTGTGACCAAGATGGAATCGCGATCCAAGAAGGGATGTTGGGCGGTCATGTATTCAAAGTCGGAGCCGACAAAGGTGTCCACGATTTCGTAGGACTCGAAGCCGCCTTCTTTCATGGTCTTGGCGCAGAGGGCTTCTGCCACAACGTACATTTCCTCACCAGCCTTGACCAGGACGTAGCTGTCTCTGGGGTGAAGGGCGATGGCTTGGTTGCCGGGCAATGTCCAAGTGGTGGTGGTCCAAATGACGAAGAACATTTTAGACAGGTCGCCGTAC
>JAWXUJ010000309.1:0-2288 GCA_044432765.1 Eubacteriales bacterium
TGATCTTCACGGGAACCCCACGCGAATACATTTCTTCGATTTTCTTTCGCTGATCAAAGGTGGTAATACTATACCCGGCCACTTTTGCACCCCCTTTCTGGTGTCCGGCGGCGCTTACTGCGCCGCCGTTGTGTGTTCTTCGATGATTTCAGTGACGCGGCACCCGTTGAAGTGAACCCAGTAGCGATCGCCGGTGATTTCGTTAATAGCTTCAATGCAATGGGAACCGGTGGGAATGACCATTGTCTTTCCGTCGGGAAAGTGTGCAAAGGCCGTGTGTCTGGCTTCGCTGATTTTCTTGCCATACTTCAGAATGTCGGCGGCCAGGCGTTGGAGGGCGAATTGATCGACGCCGCTGTGTTTGCTATAATTGGTGTATGTGCGACAGCCGCGTTCCTGTTTTGGTGCTTTCTCGATCCAGATGTTGGTCGTGGTTTCGCCGTATTCGCCAGTGGTGACTTCAAGTCGAACGCCCAGATCGCAAATCTTACTGTTTGGGTTTAGTGTTGGGTGTCTGTAAATGGGGTAGCCGGCGTTCTTGCTTGCACGTTCGTCTTTTTCGTAGTCAGTGCCGAACAGTTTCCCGGCTTCTTCCCAGGCTTTTTCTTTGTTAGGTACGTTCATGTGTGGCCCTCCTTTTGTGTTTGGATAAAAAAATAAATCCGTCAGATAGCCCCGATTTTTGTCGGAACCATCTTTCGAATTTAATACTACACCCTTCATTTTTTGACCATTTTTTATGTAACCATTGACTTTTTCCCAGTTTTGCGCTACAATATGTAGTTAGAAATACACAGGAGGTACGTTGATGAAAAAGCTATTTGTAGGCGCACAAGTTTATTCTGGCTCCTGTTTCCAACCGATGGACGTTGCGGTTTGTGACGGGCATATTGTTTCCATTTCCTCTTCCCTTCCTCGTGAAGGTTATGAGGTATTTTTTTTGGAAAATTGCTACCTGGTTCCTGGGTTTGTGGATGTCCACGTCCACCTGCGGGAACCTGGATTTAACTACAAGGAAACTGTGAAATCCGGCACCAAAGCCGCCGTCGCCGGTGGGTACACCACCGTGTTCACCATGGCAAACTTAAACCCAGTACCCGACTCGGTGGAGCATCTCCAAGTCCAGTTGGATGCCATCAAAAAAGACGGCATTGTGGAAGTCATCCCCTACGGTGCCATCACCGTTGGCGAACAGGGGGAAGTCCTGGCTGACCTGGAGGACATGGCCCCCTATGTAGGCGGTTTTTCCGATGACGGACGAGGGGTTCAAGACGAAAACATGATGAAATCCGCCATGTTTACCGCCAAAAAGTTGGGGAAGCCCATCGTTGCCCACTGCGAGGTCAATGCCCTTTTGAAGAAGGGCGGTTGCATCCACGACGGTGAATTTGCCGCCCAAAATGGCTTCGTTGGCATCTCCAACGAAAGTGAATGGGGACAGGTCAAGCGAGACATCGACCTGATTCGAGAAACAGGTTGCCAATACCACGTCTGCCACGTCTCCACCAAAGAATCCGTGGAACTGGTTCGCCAAGCCAAGGCAGAAGGTCTGCCTGTCACCTGCGAAACCGGCCCCCACTATCTGGTGATGACCGACATGGACATCAAAGACGAAGGCCGATTTAAAATGAACCCACCCATCCGCTCCAAAGCCGACCAAGATGCCCTGATTGCTGGACTTTTGGACGGCACCGTGGATGTCATCGCCACCGACCACGCACCCCACAGCGCCGAGGAGAAATCCAAAGGTCTAGTAGGCAGTGCCTTCGGCATCGTCGGTCTGGAAACCGCCTTCCAAATTCTCTACACCAAGCTGGTGCAAACAGGGGTCTTCACCTTGGAATTTTTGATTGAAAAAATGGCAGTACGCCCCCGGGAAATCTTTGGCTTGCCCCAGGCCTTGACCCTTGGCGCACCTGCTGACTTCACCGTTTTGGATCTGTCCAAAACCTCCACCATCAACCCCGAAACCTTCCAATCCATGGGAAAATCCACCCCATTCACTGGCTGGAAAGTTGCTTCCCAAGTGGTAAAAACCGTGAAAAATGGCGAAATAGTCTACGATTGGAGTGAAACTTGTTGAATAAAACCATCTTAACCCTAACTGCCAAGGAAAACCTGGCAAAAGATGTCTACCAGCTGACCTTCGCCGGGGACACCACCGCCATCACAGCACCAGGCCAATTCGTCAACTTGGAAATCGCAGAGCTGTACCTCCGTCGCCCCATCTCCATCTGCGACTGGAACGACGAAACCGTCACCATCATTGCCAAGGTGGTGGGCAAAGG
>JAWXUJ010000310.1:0-2287 GCA_044432765.1 Eubacteriales bacterium
CCAAGGTGGCGGTTACGCCAACCAAGGCGGTCAAAGCTACGGCAATCAAGGCGGTTACAGCAATCAAGGCTATGGCGCGGCTCCCGCACCAACCTATGCCCCACCTGCTCCCCCCGCACCTCCCGCTTTCAACAAGGCTCCCCAAGCCGGGGAATTCGCCATGTTGGACGACAACGAGGACGAACTGCCATTTTAACTTGAATTTTAGCGAGAATTTTGAATAGGAGGAATCACCATGGCTAACGATAGAATGCGTCCCCGCAAGCGCAAAAAGGTTTGCAACTTCTGCGTGGACAAAATGGATCACATCGACTACAAGGATCTGGCTAAGTTGCGTCGCTACCTGTCCGAGCGTGGCAAAATTTTGCCTCGCCGTACCACCGGTACTTGCGCTGCTCACCAACGTCAACTGACCACCGCCATCAAGCGCGCTCGTCACATTGCACTGTTGCCTTACGTCGCAGAATAAAAATTTTGGGAGAAACCAATCTGGTTTCTCCCTTTTTTAGCGCCAAAAACGGACGGCTTTTGCCGTCCGTTTTTTTGCATATTATTTCATGAACCGTATATCTTTCCCCACAAATCGCGCCATGGTATAGTAGCCCAAAAGGCGGGATGCAATTTGGGGGGAGTACCGTTGACCGATTTCTTCGCCGGATAAATTGGAGGAAATAACGGTGGGAAGGCTCGCCATAATCCGTCCATTGATGATGGAATAGAGGGCAGATTGGGTGAATTGTGTGGTCATTTCTGTGCCCAGGTCATCCATAATCAACAAATCACAGGACAAATATTTGTCGGTTATGCCCATGACACCGTTGAATTTTTCCGCCTCGAAATCGCTGAACACCTTGCCGGCTGTTTCGTAGGAAACGGAATAGCCTCGGTCGGAAACCGTGCGGGCGATGGCGCCGGAAAGCATGGTTTTGCCCAGTCCGGTGCCGCCAGTGAACAGGAGGGAGGGGGATTTTGTGGAGAAATTGGCGGCATATTGCTTGGACATTTGGAAGACCATTTCCATCAGTTGCCGGGGGCTCATGCCGATGGTGCGGTCGACTTCGGTGGGGTAATATTCCAACTTAAAGTTCTCAAAACTGGAGATATGACCGCTAAACATGGAGGATAAGTCTTTTTTTTGTTCCTGTCGGCAAAGTTCATGGAGGCACTCGCACATGACAGCGCCCAGGTAGCCACTACCTTTGCAGTTGGAACAGATGGGAGTCTTTTCCAGGTCTTGGAGGTCGATGTTTTCGCTTTCCAAAATCCATTGACGCTCTTGTTGGAGGGCCATGTTTTCTACGCGAATTTGGGCGACTGCGTCCTCGGCTTTGCCACCGGCGCGGTAGTTTGCCGCCATGACCTTGGCTACCGTCTGGCGCAGGAGCAGGTCAATCTCTTTTAGCCGTGGAAAACGGCGGTAAATGTCACCGATGCGCTGGTCGGTTTCGTAATCGTGGGCTTGGCGGGCGGATTCTAAGCGGGCCGTTGCCCGGCGTATCACCTGTGGACTGTATCCCATTTGCGGTTCTCCTTTGTATATTTTTATGTATAATTATCCAAAATCTCGCTTCATTTTTTCTATGGCCTGTCGTTCCAGGTCGCCGTAATTTTGGTCGTTGCCGGCTCCCATGGGGACTTTTTGCTTCTGTTTGATGGTGGGGCCGCGGTCGTTGGCGTTGATTTCTGCCAGGGTGTGGAGATTTTGTTCGTGCCAGCTGAGGATGATGGAGTTGCAGTAGCCCCACTTCATGTCGCCCAATTTCATGCAACATTTTTCATAGGCCAGGAGGATTTCGGCCTTGCCGAAGCCCAAATCCAGCCAGGTGAGCAGGTATTTTTCCTCGCCGGGCGTCCATTTTCGTGGGCGGGAGTGGATGGATTCTGCCAAAACTGCCAGCTGATTTTGTCGTTCGGTGCGTGTTTGGACGTAGCCCGCGGCCTCTTCGATGGTGTCGATGCCGGCCTCTGCCCAGCGGTAGGCCTCCTTTTGGATGATGTGGAAGGAGGGGGGGCGGGTGTTGCCTTTTTGCCGGCTTTTTTGAAGGCAATAGGCAAATAAAATGCTCACAACTGCGGTTGGTAATCCCAAATAATCGACGAAGGAAAGTAGGATTTTTAGCTCTTCATTGCTTAAAATCCGCCCAAAACGTTGCTGAATGTCCCCAACTAGGTAGCCAAACTCTTTGCTTTTTTCCATTTCGTTGGACAGGTCTTTTTCCGTGTAGCGGGGGGGTTCGCCCACCACGTAGGAGGGTTTTTCCTCTCGGTAGAGGCCCAGTTGGCGCAG
>JAWXUJ010000311.1:0-2283 GCA_044432765.1 Eubacteriales bacterium
AAATAGCAAGGGTTTCCCCACAATTTATATTGCACTTTAACAATTCATCGTATGTGGTGTCCAGGCAATCTCGGATGGCGCGTAATTGGGAAATATAGACGTGTTGAATCCCCCGCTCGATTTTCACCAAGGATTCCCGGGTGATGGAAATGCCCTGAAGTTGCATTAGGCGCACCAACTCCGTCTGTCCTACGCCTTTTTCCTTGCGAATCCGCCGCATATTTTCACCGATGGATGCTGTGGCATCTGATTTGATTTTCTGTTCCATAACACACCTCAAAATGGACTAAAATTAGTTCTTTTCCCCTTGTATTTTAACCAGTTGTAGTGTTATAATGGGACTGGTATTAGTCCACATATCATTTAGGAGGTATTTCTATGCCAGATTATCAAAAAATGTACACAACTTTATTCAACGAAGTCACCGACACCATAGCCCGGCTACAAGAAATCCAGCGACAGACGGAAGAAATGTATTTAAAAGAAGAAACACCACCGCCCGTGGATCATGCGGTCAAGTGCGATGGATAACACAGCATGGTTTTCGTCAAAATCACCAAAGAATTTTCTATAAAAAATTATAGGGTATTTCGACCATTTTGTATCGAAATGCCCTTTTTTGCCCTTATTTTATAACAAATTATTTGTTCGCCTGAAAAAAATTTAGGTTCATTTCCCTTTTTATCCAACATCACCAATGCAAATTGACAAAAAATGTTGATATTTGGTAGTCCAGTCACTTGTGAAATCAGTCTTACTATGATAAAATCATAAGGATATAGAATGGCGAAGTGGGGTCTTCCCCCTTTGTACGAATGAATGGATAAGGAGCTTTTGTATGGCAAACGGATTTGACCGAAAATTGGTGCTCTCCGACGGCACAGAGCTGTTGGGCTACGGCTTTGGTGGCCCCGCCCCCAAGGTATGCGAATTGGTGTTCAACACCTCCATGGTTGGCTACCAAGAAATCCTCTCTGACCCCTCCTACACCGACCAACTGGTGGTTATGACCTACCCCCTCATCGGCAACTACGGCATCGCCGATGACGACTTTGAAACCAAAATCCCCACCATCGGTGGCCTGGTTGTCCGGCAATACAACGATAACCCCTCCAACTTCCGCTACACCAAAACCCTGTCAGAAATTTTGGAAGAAAACAACATTCCCGGCATCACCGGCATCGACACCCGGATGCTGACCCGGAAAATCCGGGACAACGGCAGCTGCAAGGTGCTGATTTGCGACATCGACCTGTCTTTGGCAGAGGCCATGAAAATCTTGGAAGAAACCGAAATGCCCCACGACCAGGTCTCGCGGGTCAGTTGCAAGAAGAAGTGGTATTCCAGAACCTTCGGCAGAAAGTTTGACGTTGTCGCCATCGACTGTGGCATCAAACTGAACATCATCCGTCACCTGAACCAGCGTGGATGCAACGTAACCGTGGTGCCCTTCAACACCCCCGCCGAGGAAATTCTCGCCATGAATCCCCACGGCATTTTCCTGTCCAACGGCCCTGGCGACCCCGAAGATGTGGAGCCAGTCATCGACTTGGTGCGCACCCTCCGTGGCAAAATCCCCATGTGTGGCATCTGCCTCGGTCACCAAATGATTGCTCTGGCCTATGGTGCCAAAACCTACAAGCTGAAATTCGGTCACCGCGGTGGCAACCACCCTGTTATGGACATGGTAACCGGCAAAGTGGAAATCACCAGCCAAAACCACTCCTTCGCCGTAGACAAGGACTCCATGGAAGGCACAGGCCTCCGCGCAACCCACATCAACCTGTTGGACAACACGGTGGAAGGTCTTTGCAGTGACACCGACAAGGTGTTCTCCGTCCAATACCACCCAGAATCTGCCCCCGGCCCTCAAGACAGTGGCTACCTGTTCGACCGATTCCTAGACATGATGAAGGAGGCTTAATCCATGGGAAAACGTACTGACATTCAAAAAATTATGGTCATCGGCTCCGGCCCCATCGTCATTGGACAAGCCGCCGAATTTGACTACGCCGGCACCCAAGCCTGCCTGGCACTGAAAGAAGAGGGCTACGAGGTCATCCTTCTCAACTCCAACCCCGCCACCATCATGACCGACACCACCATTGCTGACAAAATCTACATGGAACCCCTGACCCCAGAATATGCCGCCCGCATCATCCGTTGCGAGCGCCCCGATGCCATTTTGCCCGGCATCGGCGGTCAAACCGGCCTGAACCTGGCCATGGATTTGGACAAAATGGGTGTTTTGAAGGAGTGCAAAGTGGAGCTTTTGGGCACCAC
>JAWXUJ010000312.1:0-2281 GCA_044432765.1 Eubacteriales bacterium
CTAGCTATCTCCGGTGGTGCTCTTTGGATGGACAGCGACGGCTACTACTGGATGGACCCCGCCAAGGAGTCCACCCTGTCCTATTTGGAAACCATGGCCTACATCGCCCTGGACATGGGCTTTGACGAAATCGTCTACCTGGATTTCTACCTGCCAGAAAGCGACTACATCGTCTACGGTGAAACCGCAGAAACCGCCATCGTCGATGCGGCGGCCTATCTGTCCACCACTACGGTGGCAGACCAAATCAACATCAGCTACGGCAGTAGCGACGGTGCCCTCTTGGCCTATGGCGACCGGCTCTATCTGGAAAGTGGCAACGCCAGCCTGATTGCCTCTCTGACAGAACAGGTTCCCGCAGACAAAAAGGCCGCCGAAACCTTGGTCTTCCTCACCAGCTCCCGCGACACCCGCTTCCAAGACTACGGCCTAATTCAGCCCCTAGAATAAAAAGGTGCTGCGTAAAAACGCACACAGCCTCGTAGGGGCAGAGTTCTACTCTGCCCGCTCAACCTAAAAATCTCCACCATTTTACGATAAATGGTGGAGATTTTCAATTAACCTTCGATAATTGGGGTGATCCCTTGTTTTGCTTTCAGCTCTTGATAGAAATAGGCCATCGCAGCATTCATATAGGGAGACACATAGAGAATGGCGATACCGGCAGTCACAATCGTCAACAGTGCCCACCCGATAAAGCTGAGTTGCAGCTTAAACAGCTCCATTTTGTGCCCTTCCATCATAGCCTTGCTTTGGTTGATGGCATCACTGTATTTGATGTCACGGTTTTCAGCCATGATGTATGTAGCCATGGAGTAGGACAGCCCCTTGATGTAGCCAGGGATGATGAACAGGCAGGACCACAGCAAAAGGTAGATGCCCACCATGAAGTTCAGCAGAAACACATTGAGCCAGTGCTCTTTGGTGAAGCCCTCAAACAACATTTTGATGTCAGGTGCCACGCCTTTGATCAGGTTCAAGTAGACAATGGCGCTACCCAAAACCAAAATTGGCAAGACGAAGACAGATGCGAATTGACCAATCACCGGAATGGCATTGACCGCCATTGGTGCAAAGTAGGCGATTAGGAAACAGAGCACCAGGGTACCCATTTGCGGTTTGATAACCTCTTTGGCACGGGCTTTACAGGATTTATAATCATTCATGAAAAATTCCTCCTCTATTTTAGATGGTACCATTATATCAAACCCCACCCGTCATTGCAAGCATTTTCCACTATTTCGAGTAAAAAACCGTGCCCTTGCAGGCACGGTTTTAATCAGCTTGTCAAAAAAGCCCTAACGGCCTTTTTTGCCTTCGCTGTGCATCGCTTGCGCGATGCCATTTTGTGATTTTTCGCGGACAAATCACAAAATATGCCGTTGCGACGGCAGGTTTTATCCGCTACGCTCAACGCGAAAGGGAACCGAGGTTCCCTTTCACACTTTCCCTCCTTGTGAAAATTTCGGCCTAGAGGGTTTTTTGACAGTCTCTAAAAAACCGTGCCCTTTCAGGCACGGTTTTAATATCATGTTAAACTGCCTCTTCGTGGCTGGATTCTTCGTAGGTTTCAATCCGTTTGATGGTGGCACCGATGCCACGGAGTTTTTCCACCAGACATTCATAGCCCCGCTCGATGAAGTGGACATCCTCCACAACGGTTTTCCCTTGGGCAACCAAACCGGCGATGACCATGGCGGCACCTGCCCGCAAATCACAGGCTTTGACGCTACAGCCGTGGAATTCCTCCACACCGTCCACCACTGCGATTTCGCTGTTGACCTGGATGGAAGCGCCCATGCGAGCCAGCTCCATGGTGTAGCGGAATCGGTTGTTATAGATGCCTTCAGTGACGATGCTAGTGCCCTTCGCCAGTGCCAAGCAGACTGTAATCTGTGGTTGCATATCCGTTGGGAACCCCGGGTATGGCATGGTTTTCACATTGGCACGACGGAGCTTGCCTGACCGCTCCACCCGGATGGAATCGTCATATTCTGTGACCTTGACGCCCATTTCCCTGAGCTTTGCGGTGATGCAGTCCATGTGTTTTGGAATCACATTTTCCACCAAAACGTTGCCACCAGTGGCGGCGACCAGTGCCATGTAGGTACCGGCTTCGATTTGGTCGGGGATGATGGAATAGAATCCACCGCCCAGTCGTTTCACGCCCCGCACCTTGATCACATCGGTGCCAGCGCCAGAGATTTTTGCGCCCATGGCGTTTAAGAAGTTTGCCAAATCCACAATATGTGGCTCTTTTGCGCAGTTCTCAATGATGGTC
>JAWXUJ010000313.1:0-2281 GCA_044432765.1 Eubacteriales bacterium
GGGGCGGGTTTCGACCCCATCGTCAGCCGTCGCCAACTGTCCCTCCAGGTGAAAGCCACCTTGGTTGAGCCACCTTGTGGCAGTAACACCTGTGTCTTAGACGACGGCAAGGAACTGCTTTTTGTAGACAGCGGTTTCGGTTGCTACGCGGAGGAGACCTTGGCGGTATTGCGCCAGGAAATCCCCAATTTCGATGAAAAACCAAAGCGCCTACTGCTGACCCACGGCGATGTGGATCACATTGGCCTGTGGCCCTACTGCGACCAGGTGTTGGTCAATGGGGACATCCACCACAATTTCGTGTTGGCGCACAGCCGTCGCCCCGACTTCCGGGAGCAAAACGACCATCACGCGCCCTACAGTCGCATCAGCAAAATCATCATCGGCTATGAGCCACCCACCCTGGACAAGCTGGTCAGCCTGGGGCAGTCCAAATGCCCAGACGTGCTGAACCACATCGGCTATCTCAACTTCGGCGACCTGTGTTTGAAAATCTTCCAAGGCCGTGGCGGTCACGTCCGCGGGGAGATGATTTTCATGGATGATGTGCAAAAAATCATGTTCACCGGGGACAATCTGGTGAACATCCGGGGCTTCTCCCAAAACCAGAAAGAGTTCAATGTTCTGGCTCCCTACCTGATGACCAGCGTGAACATGGACTCAGAAGAGGCCACCGCTTGTCGCAAGCTCCTCCAAGAATGGGGCAAAGGCTACTTCATCATCCCCGGCCATGGGAAATGGTTTGGGATGTAAACAAAAAACGCCCGTAAGGGCGTTTTTTTAGTTAGGAGTTCGCGAAGTGGTTAGGCGTTGTAGCCCCCTCGCCCGAAGGCGATAATTCCTAACTCCTAACTCCTAACTCCTAACTCATCAAGTTCTTCCATCCAGAGGGCATTGACTGCGTCACTGGGCATTCTCCAGTCGGAGCGGGGGGAGAAGGTGACGGAGCCGACTTTGGGGCAGTCGGGAAGGCAGGAACGCTTGAACTGTTGGCTGAAGAACCGGCGGTAATAGCTGTGGAGCCATTTTAAAATAAAGTCCTTGTCGTATTGACCGGCGAAGGCATAGACCGCCAAACGGTAGATTTTCCGGGGGCTGAAGCCCTGGCGCACCATGTAGTAGATAAAGAAGTCGTGGAGCTGATAGGGGCCTACCAAATCCTCGGTTCTCTGGCTGATTTCCCCATTGATAGCAGGGAGCAGTTCTGGGGAAACCGGGGTGTCCAAAATGTCCAGGAGCACGTCGGTGAGTCGTTTGTCGGTGGATTGCTCTGCCACGTGGGCGACCAGGTGGCGCACCAGGGTTTTGGGGATAGAGCCATTGACGGCATACATGGACATATGATCGCCGTTGTAGGTGGCCCAACCCAGTGCCAGTTCGGAAAGGTCGCCGGTGCCGATGACCAGACCACCGGTTTTATTGGCCAAATCCATGAGCACTTGGGTGCGTTCTCGGGCTTGACCGTTTTCAAAGGTTACGTCCAGACAGGTTGGGTCTTGTCCAATGTCGTCGAAGTGTTGGTAGACGGCTTTGCCGATGTCGATACGCTCCATGGACGCGCCTAGACGGTCTGCCAGTTCCATGGCGTTGTCGCGGGTGCGGTCGGTGGTGCCGAAACAGGGCATGGTCACGGCGAAAATGTCGGTCATGGGGCGACCGAGCATCTCCATGGCCCGGGCAGTAATCAGGATGGCAAGAGTGGAATCCAACCCACCGGACAGTCCGACCACGGCGGTTTTTGCCCAAGTGTGCTCTAAACGTTTTTTTAATCCCAGAGCGGCGATTGTCAGGATTTCTTCGCAGGTTTCCGCCTTTTTCGCCACATTTCCGGGGACAAAAGGGGCATCGGAGACGTAGCGGGTCAAGGCGGTTTCGGTGACTTCCAGCGGAAAGCTCCACTGGGTCATGGTGCCACCTTGGGGGAAGGTGGTGAGACGGCGACGCTCGTAGGACAGTTTGGACACGTCGATTTCCGAGACCGTCAGACCGGTTTGGAATCGGGTTTCTTTGAGAAGGACACCGTTTTCCGCAATCATGTTGTGGGCACCGAAGACCAGGTCGGTGGAGGATTCTCCTTCGCCGGCATTGGCGTAGACGTAGCCACAAACCAGTCGACCGCTGTGGCTGGTGACCATTTGCCGGCGATAGTCGGCCTTGCCCACGGCCTCATTGGAGGCGGACAAGTTCAAAATCAAAGTGGCACCGGCAGCGGCTAAATTGGAGGATGGAGGCGAAACCGTCCACAAATCTTCACAGATTTCCAAACCGATGACCAGCTCTG
>JAWXUJ010000314.1:0-2269 GCA_044432765.1 Eubacteriales bacterium
GTTATACTATTCATGGCGATTGAGACCTTTCTGTTAGTTTGTGGTTGTGGTGACTTTATTCTAACATACTCAATCGCCTTTTTCTATCCTCTTGGTCTCACATCTATTGTAACGCTACACACGATTTTCCCTTAAAAAATATTTTCCTCTTGATTTTTTTCCCATTTGCGTATAAAATAGAACTATCAAATGAGACGGAGGTACAATCATGGCACAAGAATACGGCGATGATTTGATTACCATTACAGACGAGGACGGCATGGAATACGAGCTAGAAATCCTTTGTTCTATGGAATACAACAACGAAACCTACTTGGCACTGGTGCCCAGCAACTCTGCCGACGACGAAGAAATCGAAGTCAGCATTCTAAAGGTCGTCAACGAAAACGACGAAGATATGCTGGTGGCTGTGGAAAACCAAGAGGAACTGGAAGCAGTCTACTCTGCCATTATGGATAAACTCTACGAAGAAGACGAAGCATAAAACCTAAAGTTCCCTGTGGGGTACGTGATGACTCCTTTTAAACCCACATTATTTACTAGGGAAGCACAGCTTCTTGCGCCTATTGCAGGCCTCCCGCCTTGGCATTGCGACCGTAGGTGGATGTTGGAAGCAGAGAAGTGTAAGAGCGGCAACCCACCTGCTCGAAAGTGCAGGTTATAAACGGAGACACACGGCTTTCGCGGGGAATCTTTATACGCAATCGGCGTGCCCTTTGGGGCGCGCCCTTCTTTTTTATACCATGTAAATGTAAATATTTTATGTATCCAATGTGACAATTTTACATAATACTTGCAACTCCCCCCATTTTTATGTATAATAGAGGAGCGTAACTTGCAAATCTACCAAAATTGAGAGGAAGGTCATTCCAAATGAGTGCATCCAAACACAAGAGACAAAGAAAAACTGAAAATCCAGAGGTCCTTCTGGACAAGAAGGCCACTGAACTGGCCGCCAAAAAGGAAGTTAAGAAATACACCACCCTTGCCATTGTCACCATCGTGTTGCTGGTGGTCATCGGCTCCGTAGTCGGATTTTTCTCTTCCACCATTCCACAAAACACATTCACCGCCGTTACCGTGGGCGACCATGCGTTAACCCCCGCCCAATTCTCCTACTATTATAAAGACGCATACCTCAACTACTCCTCCACCTATGGTGACTACATCTCCATGATTTTGGACACCGAATCCCCTCTGGATGAGCAAATGTATGATGACACCACCGGTGAAACCTGGGCTGACTTCTTCGTCTCACAGGCCGTTACCAATGCTGCCGCCACCTATGAGCTCTACGACCTTGCAATGGCAGCAGGCTACACCCTGCCCACCGATGAAGCAGACTACATCACCTCCACCGTGGAGAGCGTTGAATACATCGCCACCATGTACGGCCTGACCAGCGGTGATGCCTACCTGACCCAAACCTATGGTCGTGGTGCCTCTGTAGAAGGCTACAAAGAGTATATGACCATCTCCTCCACCGCCTTTGGCTACGCACAACTGGTGGAATCAAACTTCTCCTACGATGCCGACACCCTGACAGCCGCCTATTTGGCCGACCCCAATGCCTACGACCAAGTGGACTA
Source organism: Eubacteriales bacterium (assembly GCA_044432765.1). Lineage (GTDB taxonomy): Bacteria > Bacillota > Clostridia > Oscillospirales > Oscillospiraceae > Avoscillospira_A. The sequence continues at coordinate 1,590 of JAWXUJ010000314.1, forward strand.
CAAAATCTACTATGTCAGCGTAGACACCGGTGAAACCAACGAAGATGGCACCATCATTGCTGACATGGACGCCGGCTTGGCACTGGCTGAAGAAATGGCAGCAGCCAGCTATCAAAACATCAGTGAGTTCGACCGCTACGCTGTGGAGCTGGCAACCACCGACTCAAAGGCTGAAATGTACAGCGACCCATCCTACACCCTGCGCACCAACACCGCCATTGGCGACTCCAACGCAGCGCTCACCGATTGGTTGGCTGACGATGCCCGCCAAGAAGGCGACACCACCGTTATCCAAGCCGATGACATTGCATACTATGTGGCCTACTACATCGGTCGCCCCGATATGCAACAGGTATTGCCCTCTGTCCGCGACATCTTCATCAGTGCCACCGCTGACGAGACCAACACAGAAGACCCCACCGGCCTGATTGCCGCCAAGACCACCGTGGACACCGTCCTGGCTTCCTATGAAGCTGGCGAAGACTTTGGAACCTTGGCCTCCAACTACTCCTCCGATGCCAACACCTATGGCAACGAAGGCCTCTATGAGTGCTACATCCCTGGCACCTTAGCTGGCATCGATGAATCCTGGCTCTTTGACGCAAGCCGTCAAGCAGGTGACTTAACCACCATAGAAACAGACTCCGGCTACTACATCTTCCTTTACGAAGGTGCCGGCG
>JAWXUJ010000315.1:0-2252 GCA_044432765.1 Eubacteriales bacterium
TCGGTGGTGTTGACTTCCCGGTCCCAATCAAAGCTGTAGCCCAGCATTTGCAGTTGGTTGCGGAAGTTTTTCACATTGTCCTCGGTGACTTTGGCGGGGTGGATGTGATTTTTGATGGCGTAGTTCTCGGTAGGCAGACCAAAGGCGTCGTAACCCATAGGGAACAGGACGTTGTAGCCGTCCATGCGACGCTTCCGTGCCACCACGTCCATGGCGGTATAGGGACGAGCATGGCCTACGTGAAGGCCTTGACCAGAGGGATATGGAAATTCTACCAAGCCATAGAATTTAGGCTTATCGGTGGCGCCATTTTCGCAACCATAGGGCTTTTCTTCCAGCCATTTTGCCTGCCATTTTTTCTCAATGGCTGTGAACTCATATTTCATCTCTCTAAACTTCCTTTACTCAGAAATAATGTCTTGCAGGGGGACTTGGACGGCATCTCTCCAAAGACGTTCCAGGTCGTAGAACTTGCGGGTGTCTTCGGTGAACACGTGGACAACCAGACTGCCGAAGTCCAGCAGAACCCAAGTGCCACTACGGTGGCCTTCCCGGCGGAGGGTGGGTTCGCCCACTTCGTCCATGGCTTTTTCCACGGCATCGCAAAGGGTCTTGACTTGGGTGTTAGAACCACCGGTACAGATCAAAAAGTGGTCTGCCAGGGAGGAAACCTGGTCAATTTGCAACAATTTGATGTCGTGACCTTTTTTGCTATCCAATGCTTTTGCCGCCACAATGGCGACTTCTCTTGCTGTCATCATAAATGTAGATACTCCTTTAATCTGGGCAGTGCCCAGTTGTGTTTACGTAATCAATAAGTTGGTTTCCACAATGGGTTCGTCCACCACCGCATCCGTGGAACCGGAAGTGTCCGTTGAGGTGTTAGAATCGGTTGTGGTGTCGGTGGAAGCGTCCGTAGAAGAATCCGTGGATGTGTCCGTGGACGTGTCCGTGGATGTGTCCGTGGACGTGTCCGTGGACGTGTCCGTGGACGTATCGGTAGAGAAATCGGTGCCAGAGGATTCCTCCCCATCTGTCTCTGTATCCACCTCTGTATCCAACTCTACATCAGTGTCCTCGGATGGCTCCACATCCAGCAGGGTACCGTCATCCTCGTCGTCATCGTCATCCGAAGAAGAAGACGTGGTATCAGAGGTTGTAGAGGAAGAAGAAGACGAATAGTAAGTCACTGTACGGATATACAGATTGCTACTGGTCAAATCCGTGTCATAGGGGTTGAAGTTCTCGTTGACAATATCCAGAACTTGGCCTGCATACAGGGCATAGCAGGACAGGTCGTTGACCATCACCGATTGGCCCGGCAATGTGACGGTGTACATATTTTCAAAATCACATTCCAGTAGCTCAGAGCCAAAGTAAATCATGTTGCCCAAAGTCAAATCTGTCTCCACGCACTCAATGAAAATTTCAGCAAATTGGCTGATTTTGGTCAGGTTGCCAATGTCCAGGATTTTCAGTGCCAAAGCCTTGATGAAGTCCTGTTGGACACCGGTTCTGGTGATGTCAGCGCCGGCGTAGCCAGAGCGATAACGCACCACCTTCATGGCATTTTCGCCGTCCAAAAGTTGATAACCGGCGGCGATGTTGATATACAAATCCTGGCTTGGGTCATTGTAGTACATATTGACAGGAACGTCAAATTCCACACCGCCAACCAGATCGATGACCTTGATAAAGGCATCCAAATCCACCATGACATAACCATCTACCTCAAAGCCCAAAACAGATTTCAGGTGTTTTTCCAGTGCGGCAATGCCGTCTTCGTGGTCGCTGTAGTTTCCATAAACGCTGTTGATTTTGGGCACAGAGGAAGTGGTGTTGATCAAGGTATCTCTTGGAATACTCATCAGCGCCACCGTGTGGTCGTTGGTGTCCAGACGGGCGATCATAATGGTATCGGTGCGGGTGCCGTCATTGTCGGTGCCCACCACCAGAATGTTGTAGTAACCGTCTTTGCTACTGCCTGGAACTTCCCATTCAATTTCCACCTCTTCCCCGGTATCCGGGTCTATGGTGGGAATGGTGTTGACGGCGGTGACGGTTTCGGTCACTTCGTTACCGTGTTCATCCACGGTGGTGACGGTGGTGGTTGCCACGGTGGCCACCCGCTCTGGTGGCTGTACCATATAGCTGACCGCCGCAGAGACCACGCCGCCCAGAACCACCAGAGACAGTGCCAACATCAAAAGCCCCTTTTGGGTGCCGTTGAGCTTGTTGTACCCCTCCAGTGG
>JAWXUJ010000316.1:0-2249 GCA_044432765.1 Eubacteriales bacterium
CATCGGCGGTGGCGCTCACGGCTATATTGCCACCATCACCGATACCATTTCCCAGGCCATCGGCGATGAGGATGAACACCGGGCGGCAGAAATCCTCAACCTACAAAACAGCATGGACAGACTGATGGAAAGCGAAGTCTTAACCCATTTGGTGGAGGAAGGGCAACTGAAAATCGTCGGCGGCGTCTATGATGCAGAGACAGGTGAAGTCACCTTCCTGGACTATGTGCCCGCTTCGCACGGTTAGGTTATGGTTTATTTGCACCCCCTCGTCAGAGGGGCAGAGCAACGATTGAGAGGGCGATAGCCCGGTGTAAAAAACCCACACGGCTACTACATCGCATGAAATGCGGACACAGCACAAGCTGTGGGCTGTCGCAGACAGCTGTAGTAAAGTATACCTACAACCGGACGGACAGAGGTGCCTACACCTCACCCATAAAAACGTTTTGAAATCAACGAAATCAACGGAGGTATTATCATGAAAAAAATTCTGCTAACCCTGTTGGCGCTGGCTGTTTTGACCATTGCCACCCTTGCTGCCGAAGAGACGGTGGACTATGAGGGCACCACCTATGTCTACGGTGGACAAGCAACAGAAACCACCGACGACAACGAAAATGGATACCTAGATGGGCTAATTTTGCGCGGTGTTACGGAAGCAACCTACTACACTGCTGGCGACGGTTTCCTCTATTTCACCCCTGCCACCGAGGAAGCACCTGCCTTGATGATTATGGACAATGCCACCATGGTGGCAGACTACTGTATTCAAGCCGTCACCGATTTGGATGTGATGTTGGTTGGCGACAACTTTTTGCATGCCACGAGCCCAGACTATTTTTGCATCAATGTGGTGGAGACCTACGATAGCGATATGGAGCTACTTGAAGGCGAATATTGGAATTTTGGCACATTGACCATTGACGGAGACGGGTCTTTGGACTCCATTTGCAATGGCTATATCGGGTTTAACGTAGGTCAATTTGCACTCCACGGCGGAAATGTTTCCGTCACCACCGGTGAGGGCTGTGTGATGGCTATCATGACCAATGGCCACTACGAATCCAAGGAGTTGCCAGGTTTTTGGATGGATGGTGGCAAACTGGACATTGATATGAGCGCCTATACTGAGTGGGGCATCGCCGTTTGCAGTGGTGATGTTGTCATCAGTGGTGGCGCACTTACCATCCGCGGTGGCACAAGCGATAGCCAAGGTATGACGGTGGAAGGTCTAACCAAGGATGTGGATGTTTCCATCACAGGCGGCACCACTGTCATTGAATCCAACGGCCCCATTTCTTTTCTCACCGCCAAATTTAGCGCAGAAGTAACAGCGTCCGCCGTGGTGGATTTTACCGATGATCCAGACGGTTTGTTTGCGCTGAATGGTATGTTCCAATTTTTCGATAGCCTTACCGTTGATGGTAACGCAGGCACAACGGAAATCGCCATCTTTGATGCTGTCACCATGGACAACACCCCCCAGTTGACCACCAAGGGACTTTCCGACTATGTGTACTGCATCAACGAATTTTCCTCATATGATCCAGAGACCGTACAATTACTTTCCTTTACAGCCACCATGGAAGGACAACCTGCCATCACGGATGATATTCGTCTTGGCTTGGTATATCCCTATACATTAGAGAATAACCCCGATGTATCCTTCTCCTTCACCCGAGCACAGATTGTCGCCTTGCTATGGGATTCTATGGGTTGCCCAGAGACCGCCATGAATAATCCCTTCACCGATGTGAGCCCAGAAGACAGCTACTATGAGGCCATTTTGTGGGCTGTGGAACAAGGCATTACCATCGGCGATACCGCCACCACCTTCGACCCAGATGCCTTATGCACCAAGGGTCAACTGCTGACCTTCCTCTTTCGCAACGCAGGCAAACCCGCCGTGGATGTAGAGAATATTTTTGCCGACGTAGATGAAGACAGCTACCTGTACGACTCCGTCTTGTGGGGCATTGCCAACACCATGATGGACATAGATACAGCGTACTTCAACGCCGACTACACAGTCCTCAGCGATGGCGCAATCGCCTATCTGACTTGCATGGGATAATCAAAACACAAGCAACTTTCCCACTCGATCATATAATCTGCAAAAGGCGCTGTACAAAAACCAATGTCATTAAGTTAAACGCTTCCAATGGGAGAAAAAACTAAGAGCTTTTTTCAAAAAAGGCTTGACAAATAAGGAAATATGTGCGGTCGCCTTCATTGACTTTAGTCAA
>JAWXUJ010000317.1:0-2249 GCA_044432765.1 Eubacteriales bacterium
AAGGGCAAAGAAGATATCATCTCCGAACTGCGCAAGGCCAGCAAAGCTAGCCAAATCGTTTATCTGGCAACTGACCCCGACCGCGAGGGTGAGGCCATCTCTTGGCATCTCAAAGAGCTGTTTCAGTTGCCCAACGAAAAAACCAGACGGGTGACTTTTCACGAAATCACCAAAGGCGTGGTCACCAAGGCCATCGCTGAACCACGTGCCATCGACTACGATTTGGTGGATGCCCAACAGGCACGTCGCATTTTGGACAGAATCGTGGGCTATCAACTGAGCCCTCTGCTGTGGAAGAAAATCCGCAGAGGGCTGTCCGCAGGCCGTGTTCAATCTGTTGCCACCCGTCTTGTGGTGGAACGGGAAAACGAAATTCGGGAATTTCTGCCCCAGGAATACTGGAGCATCGACGTCCACCTGAATCGGGTGGGCAAGGCCGGCAATTTCAAAGCCAGATTCTACGGCGACCCTAAAAAAAGAGAACTGAACAGCGCCGAAGAAGTGGCTGCCATTATGGACAGCGTCAAGGCCGGTCAATTCTCCGTAGCCGGTGTGAAGAAAAGCCAAAAAAAGCGGAATCCCGCACCTCCTTTCATCACTTCCACCCTCCAACAGGAGGCTTCTCGGAAGCTGAACATGACACCCAAGCGCACCATGGCCATCGCTCAACAGTTATATGAAGGCATCGACATCACCGGCGAAGGTACCGTGGGTCTCATCACCTATATGCGTACCGACTCCGTCCGACTGTCCGATGATTCCCTGGCTTCCACCAAGGACTATATCTGCAGTCGTTATGGTGACAAATACCACGAAAAACGGCAGTTCAAAACCAAAAGCGCCGCCCAAGATGCCCACGAAGCCATCCGTCCAAGTGACGTGTTTCTGGACCCCGCCACCATTGAAAAGGATCTGTCCCGTGACCAACTCCGTCTGTACAAGCTGATTTGGAGCCGTCACGTGGCTTGCCAAATGGCACAGGCCGTCTATGACACCATTGGTATCTCCGTGGAAAATGGCAACAACATCTTCCGCGCCAGTCACCAAAGTCTGAACTTCGCCGGTTTCACCGCCGTCTACGAAGAGGGCAAGGACGACGAGACAGAAGAAGTCCAATCCCCACTGCCTGACCTTTCCGAAGGCGAACCATTGACCATGATGAACAGCCAACAGGATCAGCACTTCACCCAACCACCCGCTCGCTTCTCCGAAGCCACCTTGGTGCGCGCCATGGAAGAGCGGGGCGTTGGTCGCCCCTCCACCTACGCTGCCATCGTCTCCACCATCCAAGACCGGGAGTATGTCCTGAAAAAAGAGGACAAGCGCCTCTGGCCTACGCCTCTGGGCGAAGTGGTCACCGGCCTGATGATTGAGCGATTTGGCAATGTCATCGACGTGGAATTCACCGCCGGCATGGAGGAAAAACTGGACCGAGTGGAAGAGGGCAAAGTCCCTTGGAAACAAGTTTTGGCCGATTTTTACCAAGGTTTCCACCAAAATATGGAGGATGCCGAACTGGCACTGGACGGCATCCGCATCAAAGTCCCCGACGAGGTCACTGAGGAAATCTGCGAGGAATGTGGCAAGAATATGATCATCAAAAGTGGTCGTTTCGGTCGATTCCTGGCCTGCCCTGGCTACCCTGACTGCACCAACACCAAGCCCATTGTGGAAAAAATGCCAGGTCGTTGCCCCAAGTGCTCCGCCACCATTTTGAAGCGGAAGTCCAAGCGGGGCTATGCCTACTACGCCTGCGAGCGTGGTGCCGAGTGCGGCTTTATGTCCTGGGACGTGCCAACGGAAAAAGACTGCACATTGTGCGGTCACACCCTGTTTAAGAAATCCGGCAGAGGACAGATGAAGCCCTTCTGCATCAACGATGTCTGCGCCGACTTCCTCCCAGAGGACAAGCGTGGCTATAAGCGGAAGCCTGCCGAAGCGGCAAAAGAGGCCGATGCTAAAACCGACGAGCAAATCGCCGCAGAAAAACAAGCCGCCAAAGACGCAAAGAAAAAGCCAGCCACCAAAAAGGCGGCGACAAAGAAGCCAGCGGCGAAGAAAACCACGGCCAAGAAACCGGCTGCTAAAAAGGCAACTACCACCAAAAAGACAGTCACCAAGAAAATCATAAAGAAAGATGAGGGCGACGCATGAGTGAAGTAAAGGTCATTGGCGCAGGCCTGGCGGGCTGTGAAGCCGCGTGGCAGATGGCAAACCGTGGCATCGCTGTAACTCTCTATGAGATGAAA
>JAWXUJ010000318.1:0-2240 GCA_044432765.1 Eubacteriales bacterium
CGCCAAAGTTCTGCAATCGCAACAGCTTGTCCCGCAATCGGGACGCCTCGATCATATCCCGGGCGCGGATGGCTCTGTCCAAATCCTTGGAGACCTGATTGGCATTGGTCGGACTGGCATGGCGGTGTCCCACCATTTTCGCGCGGGCAGTGGCCTCATCCAACAAATCCACCGCCTTGTCAGGGAGGAATTTCTCCGGCATATAACGACAGGACAGCGCAACCGCCGACATCACGGCATCTTCTCCGATGGTGATGCAGTGGTGCCGTTCTAAACCCGGTTGTAGCCCCCGCAAAATCGCCAATGTTTCCTCTTTGGATGGCTCTGCTACCTTGACCTGGCGGAACCGCCGTTCCAAGGCCGTGTCCTTTTCAATGAACTTCCGATACTCCGTCACCGTGGTTGCTCCTACCACCTGGATGTCCCCTCGCCCCAATGCCGGTTTTAGGAGGTTGGAGGCATCGATGGCACCTTCGGCAGAGCCGGCGCCTACGATGGTGTGAAGCTCATCCAAAAAGAGGATCACGTTGCCGGCTCGCTTGCTCTCCTGCACCACGTCCCGCACCCGCTCCTCGAACTCACCGCGATACTTGGTGCCGGCAATCATACTTGCCATGTCCAGTGCCAACACCCGCTTGTGACGCAGTTGTTCCGGTACCTGTCCGGTGGCAATCCGCTGTGCCAGCCCCTCCACAATGGCGGTTTTGCCCACACCAGGCTCCCCCACCAAGGCCGGATTGTTTTTGATTTTACGGCAGAGCACCTGCACCACCATATCAATCTCCTGCTCCCGGCCTATGACCGGCTCCAGGGTATGTGCCTTTTCCACCAGATTTTCGCAAAATTGATCCAACAGTCTCGTATTACTCACCGTCCGTTCCTTTGTTTTTTTCGTCTGTGCTTCCAATGCGTGGATGGATTCTGTGAACATCACATCCATGGATGCGCCGCATTTTCCCAGTAATTGCGTAGCAGTACAGTCCCCATCTCGTATCAATGCCATCAGCAGATGGACCGGCAAAATCTGTCCATACCGAAATTCCTTTGCCGTTTTGCAGGCGCGACCCATGGCGATTTTTGCCCGCGGGGTCAACCCCTGAAGCAGACGGTTGCCCATATCCCCTTTGCCCATCACTCCTTCCACTTGACGAGAGAAATGGCCTACATCCACCCCTTGTCGCCATAGGATGATACCACCGTCTTCACAGGGTCTGTCCTGCACCATGGCCAGCACCAGATGTTCGGTGCCCACATAGCTGTGACCCAGCTTGCTCGCCCAGTCGTAGGCGCGCTTTAAGAGCATTGTCATCTGCCCCGATAACCATTCTTTTTGCACCGTCTCACCTCCGTACCAGTTTGACCCAATGGAGGATATTTTATACTGTTGCAAAGGGGAAGATTTCACTCCGTAACACACTTTTTTCATGTCCGGGAAAAAATTCATTGCTTTTTTTGAAAGTTGTGCTAAAATAGAGGTGTAATTCAAAAAATGGAGGTGTATTCTGTATGGCATATATTGTTACTGACGCTTGCGTGAGCTGTGGTTCTTGCGCTGACGCATGTCCTTTGGGCATCATCGCTGAAGGCGCTGACAAGTACGAAATCGACGCTGATCAATGCGTGGATTGCGGTTCTTGCGCTTCTGCATGTCCTGTCGAGGCCATCACCGAAGGCTAATTTGCCGACCAAAAAAGCCTGTGCCGTCGGCGCAGGCTTTTTTCAACATATTCAGCATACAGGAGGATTTCATGTCTGAAACACTGTTTGGTGGACTTCGGTTTTCCACGGAAAAAGCCTTCCCTCTCAGCACCGACACGGTGGTGCTGGCGGATTTTGTCCGACTTTCCAAAGGTGCCAAGGTCTGCGACTTGGGGATGGGCAGTGGCGCTCTCACCTTTCTGCTTCAAGTACGCCACCCAACCGCCCACTTTTCCGGCATTGAATTAAACCCCTCCGCTTATGAAATGGCCCATCAAAATATCATCGACAACCATTTGGAAGACTCCTGCGTGGCATACCACAAGGATTTGCGACTGGTTTCCTCATTCCTCCCCGCCAACGGTTTCACCCATGTGGTGTCCAACCCGCCCTACTTTTCTCAAGGCAGTGGGTTCGTCCATGGTGTCATGGCTTCAGCCCGGGGCGAGGAAACCTGCGCCCTGTCCGATTTGTGTGAAAGCGCCAAGTGGTTGCTTCAATATGGCGGTACCTTTTCTCTGGTCTACCGCCCCGAACGGCTT
>JAWXUJ010000319.1:0-2238 GCA_044432765.1 Eubacteriales bacterium
GCATCAGATAGACAGGCTCTTTGTGGGCGATGCAGGCCTGCACCAGCTGTTCGTAGTCCTTGATCACCGCCAGTTTTTCCATGGGGACACCGGCGTAGCGGAACCGAACCGCCATATCCTCGGCGCGGACACCAGAGACGTACAATTTAGAAAGGTTGTCCCCCATTTGGGCGACTTTTTCAAAGTCCACATCCCAAATCCAACTGACATCCTTACCGTCCTGGGCACCATCGTTGAGGCAAACCACAAAGACGGAAGACTCTTTGGTGTTGGTCAAAAAGTTCAGAACTTGGTTGCAACCAGCGGGGTTTTTAATGAGAATCATCCGCAAACTGGCGCCTTCGATTTCAAATTTTTCCATCCGTCCAAAGCCACAGGCGAAGCTGCTAAGGGACTGGGAGACCACATCCAAGTCTAACCCCAGAGCCAGGCCACAGGCCATGGTGGCGCAACCGTTGTAAATATTGTATCCACCGGGAAGATTGATGGTGGCGGGATACGTCTTGTCCCCCACCCCGAACACCACTTGGGACTTTTCTGTGTCTGTGTCCAGAACTTGGGTGACGGAAACTTGAGGCTCTGGGCGACCGTAACCACAACTTGGGCATTGATAACCGCCCAGATGACCGTAGGTGCGATAGTCATAGTTGTATTCTGTTTTGCACTTGATGCAGTAAGGCGCATCGGACAACTCTGCCACGCGGTTTGCATAGATGGCTGTGTCCACACCGTAGTAGAGAACGGGGTTGTCCACCTCGTCTCCAATGGAGCGCGCCAAAGAATCGTCACCGTTGATGCACAGGATTGCGCCCTTGCAGTTACCGATTCCGATTTTCAGATTATTTAATGTGTGGGTTACTTCGCCGTATCGATCCAGTTGGTCGCGGAACACATTGGTGACCACAACAGCCTTGGCGTTGACGTACTTGGAAATGGCCTTAAAGGCGGCCTCGTCGGCCTCCACCAGTGCATAGGGCTTTTTCGGTTTGCCAGATAGTGTGGCGTTCATGGCAAATTCAGCGGTGACACCACTGAGGAGATTGGCCCCTGATTTATTGGCAAAAAAGGAGATGCCAGAGTCCTCCCATGACTGCTCCACCATGCGGGAGGTGGTGGTTTTGCCGTTGGTGCCAGTGACCACAACGGAAGTCACGTCTTTGGCCAGATGCCCCAGCAAATCGGGGCAAAGTTTCAGGGCAACCCGCCCCGGAAAATCCGTACCGCCCCGTCCCAGCAAACGAATCAAAAATCGGCAGGACTTACAGGCGAGGACAGCAATACTAACTCTCATATTCATACCGTATATTATACCATATCCCCTGTTCTTTTACAACCACATTGTAGGGACGATTCACGAATCGCCCTGGGTCACGGCTTACCGTGACCCTACAAGCAAAAAAGAAGGTGTTGCCAATGCAACACCTTCTTTCATATCAGTCGTCTTTGGACAGCAAAATACGGTCGGTTTCCAGGGTTTTGCCGGCACCGACGCGGAATTTTTCCAACAGGTCGTTGACGGTCAGCCCTGCCCGCTCTTCCCCGCTGATATCTAGGACGATTTTGCCACTGTCCATCATCAAGGTGCGGTTGCCCAAATCCAGGGCATGCTTCATGTTGTGGGTGACCATCAAGGTGGTGATGCCGTGGGTTTCCACCACGTTTTTGGTGATATTCAGCACCTTTTCCGCAGTGGCAGGGTCGAGGGCGGCAGTGTGTTCATCCAAAAGCAGCAGTTTGGGTGGCACCATGGTGGCCATCATCAAGGTCAAGGCTTGCCGTTGCCCACCAGAGAGGAGGCCAACTGGGTTTTTCATACGATTTTCCAAACCCATGTCCAACTCTGCCAGCTTCTCACGGAAAAATTCCTTTTCCACCTTGGAAACACGGCTGAAAATGCCTTTTTTACCTTTGGAAGTCCGCAAATAGGCCAGTGCCAAATTTTCTTCAATGGTCATATGAGGTGCGGTACCTTTCATAGGGTCTTGGAATAGGCGCCCCATATTGGCACTCCGGCGGTACTCTGGCAAATAGGTGATGTCGTCGTCACCCAAATAGATGGCTCCTTTGTCGCAGTAGAACAGGCCGGCGATGGCGTGGAACATGGTGGATTTTCCCGCCCCATTGGAGCCGACGATGGTGACGAAATCCCCTTTGTTCAGGTGGAGGGACAGATCATTGAGGGCGGTTTTTTCGTTGACGGTGCCCACATTGAAGGTCTTAGAAATATGTTCAATTCTC
>JAWXUJ010000320.1:0-2231 GCA_044432765.1 Eubacteriales bacterium
TCGCCTACCTCCCAAATCTGGTCGGCCAGTCTGTCTAAGAAGTAGCGGTCGTGGGACACGGTGATGACCGGGCCGGGGAAGCCCTCCAAATAGTCCTCCAAAATGGACAGAGTGGTGATGTCCAGGTCGTTGGTGGGTTCGTCCAAAAGGAGAATGTTGGGGGCTGCCATCAAAATAGACAGCAGGTACAAACGGCGCTTTTCACCGCCAGATAGCCTGCCGATTTGGGTGTATTGCATATCTCCGGAGAACAAAAACCGCTCCAACATCTGTCCGGCGGAGAAGGTACCCTCGTCGGTTTTCACGTCGTCACCGATGTCGGAGATGAAGTCGTAAACCCGCTGATTTGGGTTTAATTCTCGGCCTTCTTGGGTGAAATATCCCAGGGAGACGGTCTGGCCTACGGACACGGTGCCACTGTCTGGTGCCAGTGTGCCGGCGATTATGGACAGCAGGGTGGACTTGCCGGCACCGTTTTTGCCCACGATGCCAATGCGGTCGCCTCGCATCATGGGGTAGGAGAACTTATCGATGATTTTTTTGTCGCCATAGGACTTGGAGACTTCCTCCAAAGTGATGATTTCCCGACCTAGACGGCTGGTGGCGGTGCCCACTTTCACGGATTCTTCCGGCGCATCCAATTTTTGGGTGGACAGATCGTTGTACCGGTCGATGCGGTGGGTGCTTTTGGTGGTGCGGGCTTTGCAACCGCGAATAATCCAGGCGTGTTCCCGCTTCAGCAGTGCTTGTTGCTTTCGCCAGGAGGCGGCGTCCATTTCCGCTTCTTGGGTTTTTAATTCCAGATATTTGGAATAATTTGCCTCATAAGTTCGCATTTTCGCCTTGGAAAGTTCAGCGATTTGGGTGACGACGCGCTCCAAAAAATAGCGGTCATGGGTGACCATAATGACACCACCGCGGAATTTTTGGAGCCACTGTTCCAACCATTCCACCATCTGGGCATCCAGGTGGTTGGTGGGTTCGTCCAGAATTAGGATGTCGGCGGGGCGTACCAAAGCCGTCGCCAGGGCTACTCGTTTTTTCTGCCCACCGGACAGCGTGGCAACGGTTTGGTCGGTGTCGTAGATGCCCAATTTTTGGAGCATGGTTTTGGCTTCATAGTCCTTTAGCTCCCGAAATTCTGGCGGGAAAGAGGAGAAAACTTGCTCCAAAACTGTGTTTTTATCGTCCATTTCCGGATTTTGGGACAGAAAAGACACCTGGATGTTGGGGTCAAAGGCGACTGCGCCACGGTCTGGTTCAATCTGCTTGGCAAGCACCCGCAGAAGGGTGGACTTGCCGGTGCCGTTGACACCGATGATGCCCACCTTGTCCATGGGATTCAAATGTAGGGTGATGTTCTCGAAAAGCTGTTTCATTCCATAGTTCATGGAGAGATTTTCGGCGGATAATAGCATGAAAACGCTCCTTTACGTCAGTTAAAATTATTATACCATATAGAACGGAAATATGGTATAATAATTTCAATATTTTGCAAAGATGTCGTAGAGACATGGCTTGCCGTGTCCGACGTGAAGGATTGTGAGCGGTTACAAAATTGGAAGGTGGCCACGGCAAGCCATGACCCTACGGCGTTTATGTTTGCGTTTTACATGAAAGGAGTCATGATGAGAATCGTTGGAAGATTTGCGCCCAGTCCCAGTGGGCGAATGCACTTGGGCAATGTGATGACGGCACTGCTTGCTTGGCTGTCGGTGCGGAGCCAGGGCGGGGAGATGGTGCTTCGCATTGAGGACTTGGATGTCCAACGGTGCAAACCTGAATATACATTACAGTTAAAAGAGGATATCCAGTGGCTCGGTCTGGACTGGGACAGGGAACAGGTGCAACAAAGTTTGAAAACTGCCGACTATGACCGGTTTTTCGCCGATTTACAGTCTCAAAACTTGGTATATCCATGTTACTGCACCCGCCAGGAGCTTCACGCATCTTCTGCACCCCATGCCAGTGATGGCAGAGTATTATATGCGGGAACTTGCCGGGATTTGCCCGCCGATTTTGTGGGGCAAAAAGCCCCTGCTTGGCGGCTGAAAGTCCCGGACAAAACCTATGGCTTCGCCGACGGGCTCCAGGGCTATTTTGCAGAAAATTTGACCACAGAATGTGGAGACTTCCTCCTTCGTCGTGCCGACGGCAACTATGCCTATCAGTTGGCAGTTGTCCACGACGATGTGGAGGCCGGTGTCACCGAGGTGGTGCGGGGGTTGGAC
>JAWXUJ010000321.1:0-2225 GCA_044432765.1 Eubacteriales bacterium
CAGGTGCCACAGGACAGGCAGGTGGTTCGCCCAGAGACTTGACACCATAGGGGTGGGTGGGCTCTGGATTTTCCACAAAGCGTACGTCCAAGTCGGGGTGATCCATAAAGGTGGACAGTTTGTAGTCCAACAGGTTGTTGTTCAGGGTTTTGCCAGTTTTGCCGTCGAATTTCAGTTCTTCGGATAGGGCGAAGCCGATGCCCATGGACATACCGCCGTGGACTTGAGCCTCAGCCAGTTGTGGGTTGATGAGAGTGCCGCAGTCGTGGACGTTGAGCAACTTCAGCAGTTTCACCTGACACAGGGGGATGTCCACTTCCACCTCGGCAAAGCAACAGCCAAAGGAGTAGGCGTTGTTTTTCACTTGGGCGGTGGATTCAGAGGTGATATGTTGGGAGTGTTCCATGGAGTAGAGGGCGGTGGTTGCCAATTCTCCCAGGCTCATGTAAATCCGGTTGTCGGATTTGCGGATGATTTGACCGTCCACCAAGTCCAGGTTGTAGGCGGGTTGGCGGGTCAATTCGGTGGCGTAGTTCAGGATGCGTTCTTTCAAAAGTAGGCCGGTCTGCTTGATGGCGAAACCACCGATGTAGGTTTGGCGGGATGCGTAAGCACCGGTGCCGAAAGGTGTCAGATCGGTGTCTTGGGTGGTGACCATGTGGATGTGTTCGTGAGGAATGCCGATGGCATCGGCGGCCATTTGACCGTAAGCGGTGTCGCAACCTTGACCGATTTCTGTCTCTCCGGTGGAGACTTGGACGGAACCATCTTGGTTCAGCACCATCCGGCAGGAGGAGGACTCCAAGGAGATGGGCCACACACCAGAGTTGTACCAGAACAGTGCCAGACCAACACCGCGACGGACATCGCCAGTTTGGTTTTGGTACTGGGCGTACTTTGCATCGTATTCACTGACGGCTCTGCCCACTTCCATGACTTGATGGAAGGTGTCGTCATAGTTCTCGTTTTTGGAGAAGTTGTCCACAAAGCCTTTGGGCATGACGTTTTTCATGCGGAATTCAATGGGAGACATACCGATGGCCTTGCAGATGTCGTCGATGTGGCTCTCACCAGTGAACATGGCCTGAGGGATGCCGTAGCCACGCATGGCACCGGCAACAGGGCGGTTGGTGAATACGGTATAGCCGTCACCTTGGACGTTGGGGCAGGGGTACAGTTGGGGGAACATATTGGTGGCCTTGGCGCAGATGCTGTGGCCGTGGGAGGCATAAGCGCCTTGATTGGAGAAGTTTTCCAGTTTCCGTGCCACCAAATCACCGTTGGGACGAACCCAGGAGATGATGTGGGTTTTGAAGGCGTGGCGGGTGCGGGTACAGGTGAAGGTTTCCTCTCGGGAGTTGTCCAGTTTCACCAAAAGGCCGCCCACTTGGGTGGTCAGATAGGCGCATAGAGGCTCGTAGAGGGAGTCCTGCTTGTTGCCAAAACCGCCACCAATGTAGGGCTTCACCAGACGAACTTTGCCCCAACCGATGCCCAATGCTTGACCGACAATCCGGCGGACAATGTGGGGAATTTGGGTGGAGGAAACTACGGTGATTCTGCCGGCCTCCATTTGGGCGTAGCAGATGTGGTTTTCAATGTGGCAGTGTTGGACGGTTGGGGTTTCGTACCAACCTTCCACTTTCGCCAGACCTTCTTCTTGGATGGCGGTGTCGTAGTCACCGTTGTTGTAGGAGGAGTGGACCAAAATGTTGTGGTCATAGCCCTCGTGAATCTGGGGCGCACCGTCTTGCATGGATTCCAGAACGTCTAAAACCACAGGATATTCTTCATATTCCACCGTGATGGCAGCGACAGCCTGGTTGGCGGCGATTTCGTTTTCAGCGATGACGGCGCAGATATCGTCGCCGTAGAACCGCACACGACTGGTCAGGAGCAGGCGGTCTGCCACATCCTGATGGTGAGGGTCTAAAGAGTATGGGTGACCTGCTGTGGGGAACTTAAAGTCTGGCACATCAAAGCAGGTGATGATTTTGACCACGCCAGGAATCTCCAAAGCCTTGGAAATGTCCATGGATTTTACCACACCGTTGCCGATGGTGGCGTGTTTGATTTTGGCGATGAGGGCGCTTTTGTCACATAGATCATCTGTGTACTTGGCGCGACCAGTGGCCTTGTCATAGCCGTCTACGCGGATAATTTTTTTTCCGACTACCATGGTGAAAACCTCCTAGTTCTGTATTGGATTCAGTATAACATATTTC
>JAWXUJ010000322.1:0-2223 GCA_044432765.1 Eubacteriales bacterium
TTGAAGTGGCGGGCAAGTCAGCTGGCGACGTGGCTGTTGCTTGCATGGAAGCCGGCCTCATCGTCCTCACCGCCAAAGCCAAGGTGCGGTTGTTGCCACCCCTGAACATCTCTATGAAGGAGTTGGAAAAAGGCTTGGCTATTTTGGAAAGCGTTCTTGCAACAGCGTAGGGGCGATTCACGATTCGCCCGCGGTCATGGCTCCACGGCGGTTTCATAACGTGCCCTGTCATAGAATATGATGAATCTTGCGACCCTTCGGGGTCGCTTTTTTTGTAAATTTTACTATCCTTTTTGTGCAATGTGTGGTATAATGTATAGTGAGGTGATGTATACATGGATAAATTACCAGAACATTACGAGCCAGAGGTAGAGGAAAAACCCAAATATACCCCTCGTCCAAAAGGCCAACTGATTTTGGCTTGGACCCTGATTGCAGTGGTCGTAGCCGGTGTGCTTCTCCAGTTTTATTGGATGATGAACACATGAGAATTCTAGGCATTGACCCCGGTTTTGCCACCATTGGTTTCGGTCTGGTGGACAGCAACCGTGGACAACAAACCATGCTCCAATACGGCACCATCAACACCACACCAGACCAGGATTTTTCCCAACGTCTGGTGACGGTTTATGATGATATGACCCAACTTCTTTCGGCGCTTCAGCCTGAAGTTGTGGCGATGGAACAGCTGTTTTGGGGGCACAATGTGACTACAGGCATCGGAGTGTCCCATGCCCGTGGCGTGTTGGTTTTGGCGGTGGCACAGGCAGGAATTTCCCTATTTGAATACACCCCCATGCAGATCAAACAGGCCGTTGCCGGTTATGGCAAGGCGGAGAAACGGCAGGTTATGGACATGACCCGCCGACTTCTTAAAATGAACGAAATTCCACGCCCAGATGACGCAGCGGATGCACTGGCGGTGGCGCTTTGCCACGGTCGTACCCATACGTCATTGCTTCATCAAAAGGGCATCAATCTTTTAGCAGGTAGGTGACACTGTGTTTTACTATTTAAAGGGCATCATCAGCGTAGTTGAGCCCAATCTGGCAGTGGTGGACTGCAATGGCGTAGGCTATGCCTGTCACACCACCAACACCACCCTTTCCACTTTAAACGTGGGGGAGCCCCACAAGTTGTTTACCCACTGCAACATCCGGGAGGATGCCTTCGACATCTACGGTTTCTCCACCAAAGAGGAACTTCGATGCTACCAACAACTGGTCGCCATCTCAGGTGTGGGTCCCAAGGCGGCTATGATGATTCTCTCCACCGTCACCCCCAGTCAATTTATGCTTGGCGTGGTCACCGGAGATGAGAAGATGCTGACCCGCGCACCAGGCATCGGCAAGAAAATCGCCCAACGTATTATTTTGGAATTGAAAGACAAACTGGCAAAGGATGCCCAAACCATGGATACCTCTAGCTCCATTGGCATCATCGCCACCGGCGGTAACGATGCCGTCAGCGAGGCCACTGCCGCTCTGTCCGCGCTGGGTTATTCCGGTTCGGAAATCGCAGTTGCACTCAAGGGCGCAGACAGCTCCATGACCGTGGAAGCTCTGATTCGCCATGGCCTTCGCGCCATGGTCGCCAACTAAGGAGGTGCCAGTTTGAGCATCGACTTCTCTGCGGATTTGGAAGAATCCCTGGTGACTACCGTAGCCACCCCTCAGGACGATGGGGAATTCTCCCTCCGTCCAAAAACACTGTTGGATTACACGGGACAGGAAAAGGCCAAGGGTAATCTGTCCATTTATATTGAAGCCGCCCGCCGTCGGTGCGAACCACTGGATCACGTGTTGCTCTATGGCCCTCCCGGCCTGGGCAAAACCACACTGGCTGGTGTCATCGCCAACGAGATGGGTGCCAGCATCCGGGTCACATCGGGGCCCGCCATCGAAAAACCGGGGGATTTGGCTGCACTTTTGACCAATTTGAATTCTGGAGACATCCTTTTCATCGATGAAATCCACCGGCTCAACCGGATGGTGGAGGAAATTTTGTACCCCGCCATGGAGGATTTCGCCATCGACATTATGATCGGAAAAGGCCCCTCCGCCAACTCCATTCGGTTGGATTTGCCCAAATTCACCCTGATTGGTGCCACCACCAGAGCTGGACAGCTTTCTTCGCCTCTTCGTGACCGTTTTGGCGTGTCTTTGCGTTTGGAGCTGTATACCAACGAGGAATTGGGCAGAATCGTCACCCGGTCTGCCACCC
>JAWXUJ010000323.1:0-2221 GCA_044432765.1 Eubacteriales bacterium
AAGCCTTCCAAGACTTCTTCGCGGGAGACAAATTCAGCGCGTTCCACGTTGACAATCATATTGATGCTAGAGCCAACACTTTTGGCCTCAGCTGTGGGGTAGTTCTCGTCTACAAAGACGACAACTTGGTTTTCTTTTTCATAACGCACAATGGTTGCATTGAGGTTGTAGAGAATCAAACTAAAGCTGCCCATGATAATCAGGCAGGCCACCGTGACGCAGACGGCGGCGAAGGACATAAATCCATGTACAAAGATACCACGGATGCCCTCACGAATCAAATATCCAAAATTATGCTTCATAAGTGTAGTACCCGTCCATTCCGTCGCTGATGATAACGCCTTCGTCAATGGCAATGACTCGCTTTGTGAACCGGTCCACCAGATTTTTTTCGTGGGTGACCACCATGACCGTGGTGCCCAGGGCGTTGATCTGTTCCAAAAGCATCATGATTTCCAGTGAACGAGTGGGGTCCAGGTTGCCGGTTGGTTCGTCGGCAATGATCATAGAGGGGTTGTTGACCAACGCCCGAGCGATGGCCACACGCTGTTGCTCACCACCGGACATTTCGTTGGGCAGACGACGACTTTTGTTGTCCAAACCGACCAGATTGAGGACATACTCCACCCGTTGGCGAATCTGTCTTTCCCGGGCACCGACCACACGCATGGCAAAGGCCACATTTTCGTAGACGGTTTTATTTTCAATCAGGCGGAAATCCTGGAAAATAACTCCCAAAGTACGGCGCATCATAGGGATGTACCGCTTTTTCATGGTATCCAGTTGGAATCCATTGATATGGGCAGAGCCTTCTGTGGGCATCAACTCACCGGTCAATATCTTGATGATGGTGGTTTTGCCAGAGCCAGATGCACCGACCAGGAACACAAACTCCCCATCTTCCACGTGCATATTGACACCCCGTAGGGCTTTCGAGCCGTTGTCATAGGTTTTTTTTACGTGTTGTAAATCAATCATTCTAATCTCCTGCTGTGTTGACCGCTTAAATCATGCGGTTTTCTCTGGAGGAGAGATACTTTTTGACCATGAGCGCCACTTTAAAGATGATGGCGTGGTCGAATTCACGTAGGTCCAAACCAGTCAACTTCTTGATTTTTTCAAGACGGTACACCAGAGTATTCCGGTGAACGAAGAGTTTTCTGGATGTTTCGGACACATTCAAATTGTTCTCAAAGAACTTATTGATGGTGAACAAAGTCTCTTGATCCAAAGAGTCGATGGAATTTTTCTTGAAGACTTCCGACAGGAAAATCTCGCAGAGGGTGGTTGGCAACTGATAAATCAGGCGACCAATGCCCAGGTTTTCGTAGTTAATGATGGTCTTTTCCGTGTCAAAGACCTTACCCACTTCGATGGCCACTTGGGCTTCTTTGTAGGCATCTGCCAATTCCCGCAAATGGCTGGCGATGGTGCCGATGCCGATGCTGGTTTTGACGAAAAGCTCGCCTTTCAAGGCGTCTTCCATGGTCTGTGCCACACGGTGCAGTTCTTCACGCTCCACATTGGAGGACACTTGTTTTACCACGGCGATGTCGTTTTCGTTGATGCTGAGGACAAAGTCCTGTTGGCGATCAGTGAACATATTTTGGAGCACATCCACAGCAGCCACGTCGGCGCGACCCACTTGTCGCACCAAGAAGACCACCCGTTGTACGTCGGTGGCAAAGTGCAATTCTTTTGCGCGGATGTAGATGTCACCAGGCAGAATGTTGTCGGTGATGATGTTTTTCACGAAGGTACCCTTATCGTGCTTTTCCTCGTAGTGGGTTTTGGCACCATTGAGTGCCACACAGGCCATAATGCAGAAGCTTTTTGCCTGCTCATCATCGCCTTCCACAAATACAGCATAATCAAAGGATGCACTGTAACTGGCCAAGGAGCGGAATACTTTTTTCTCCACCACAACCAGCAAATCTGGGGATGTGTTAAGGCGCACCACAGCCTCTTGTAATTTTTCTCCAAGCAATGCGGAATCACTACAGGACACAACGTTGCCATCTCCATCGATAACACCGATGGTGCGGTCAGTTGCCTCCTTCATTTGGGCGATAACACTTTGAAATACGCGACTGGACATAATGATGCCCTCCCTCTCATAATATCGGCTTTGGATGTGATTGATAACCGCCAAATAAATGTGTTTTTTGACGGATTGCGTTATATACAAATATATGATTAGATTCTACTCTATTTTTGGACA
>JAWXUJ010000324.1:0-2217 GCA_044432765.1 Eubacteriales bacterium
CCCGCCACCTTCAAAGGCTCCATGGGCTCCTCTGTGCTGAAAATCTTCGACATGACCATGGCAACCACCGGCATCAACGAAAAAACCGCCCTCCAACTGGGGCTGAATGTAGACAAAGTCTACCTAGCTCCTGCCAACCATGCCGGCTACTACCCCGGTGGTCAGGCCATGACCATGAAGGTTCTCTTTGAGAAAGAAACCTACAAACTGTTGGGCGCCCAAATCGTGGGCTATGACGGTGTGGACAAGCGGATTGACGTACTGGCAACCGCCATCTTCGCCGGAATGTCTGCCCTGGAGTTGAAGGACTTGGATCTGTCCTATGCACCACCCTACTCCTCTGCCAAAGACCCTGTCAACCTGGCGGGCTTTATGATTGAGAACATTGCCGCCGGCAATTTGCACCAATTTTTCCTGCCAGAAATGGATCATCTGTCCAAAGATGCCACCTGGATTGATGCCCGCACCCCTGGGGAATACAGCCGAGGCCACATCGATGGCTTCATCAACATCCCGGTGGACAAAATCCGTGAACACTTGGCAGAACTGGATAAGTCCAAGCCTGTCTACGTCCACTGTCAGACCGGCCTGCGCAGTTACATCGCCTGTCGGATTTTGATGCAACACGGCTACACCGCCTACAACTTCTCCGGTGGCTACCGCCTATGGGAATCCGTCCACCTGGACAAACTTGCCGCAGAAAAAATCCACCCCTGTGGGATGGACAAATGAATACAAAAAACCCGTTGCATTTCACGCTTGCAACGGGTTTTTTATTATGTCAGAGAGTGTCCACGGCTAGTTGAACCTCTCCTAGCATATAGAGGGAGCCATAGGTCAAGACCACACCAGTGGTGCCAGCCAAGTCCATGGCGGTTTTCACCCCATCTGCAACGGTGTCACAGGCGGTGGTGGGGCATGAGAATCGGTTCAGGTAGTCTGCCAACTCCTGCGCCTGCATGGCGCGGGGATTGTCTGGGGTAACGGTGACAAAGTGGCGGACGTAGGGTGCCACATCTTCGTACATTGCACCAAAATCCTTGTCCGCCATCACACCGGTGAGAACCACCAGCTCTTGGCCTTGAAGATAGGTGCGGATATTCTCCACCAATGCTTCGATGCACTGGGGATTGTGCCCGCCGTCCACCAGGAACAAGGGGTCTTGACCCAGAACTTCAAAGCGACCAGGCCATTTTGTTTGGCTGAGACCTTGACGAATGGTGGCCTCTGGCAGGTTGTAGCCCTTGGAGGCCAAAATCTCCAGAATTTTCAAGGCCACGGTGCAGTTGTGCTGCTGATGGATGCCCAAAAGGGGCAATTCCAAACCTTTGTAGTCGCCACAATCAAAGATTTGACCGCTTAAGTCCTGGGAAATGGGAACGATTTTGGAAAAATCGGTGTCGTAGAGGGTTGCGCCCACTTGGTCGCATTTTGCTTGGAACACGGCGCGGACAGACTCGGTGGTCTCATAGACCACCACAGGACATCCCGCCTTGATGATGCCGGCTTTGGCACTGGCGACTTCTTCCAGTGTATTTCCCAGGAAGTCGGTGTGATCCAAGCCGATGTTGCAAATGACCGCCACTTCTGGTGGCAAAATCACATTGGTGGAATCCAATTCCCCGCCCATGCCCACCTCCAACACCACAATGTCGCAGTTTTGCCGGGCAAAAAACCCAAAGGCGATGGCACTGACCAGTTCAAATTCCGTGGGGGAATCCTCCATGGCCTGGGCGAAGGGTTTAACAAATTCTGTAACGGCGATCAAATCGTCGTCGGAAATCTGCTGACCATTGACCTGCATCCGCTCGTGGAACCGGTGGATATAGGGGGATGTATACAGGCCGGTGCGGTAGCCGGCAGTCTGTAGTACAGAGGCCACCATGGCGGCGGTGGAGCCTTTCCCATTGGTGCCCGCCACATGGACGAATTTCAGTTGATTTTGGGGATTACCCATGGCCTCCAACAATGCGATGGAGCGAGACAGGCCGGGAACACTCCCCTTCCAGCAGGTGGAGTGGATGTATGCAAGGGATTCTTCAATGGTCATAGGGGACATCCTTTTCTAATTCTAAGTATTGCTTTTTTGTTTCTTTTGAGGGGGCCACACGCCCACTCTTTGAAATATATTGGTACGGAACAACAGATGTGTCAACAGAACGACCACCACCATGGTGATGGCGAACTGGACGGACCGGGTGGACAGTTGCAGAAGGA
>JAWXUJ010000325.1:0-2201 GCA_044432765.1 Eubacteriales bacterium
CATCCGGGTCGCCATCAAAAAAGGCGTGGAGGTCAAGCTGTGTGGCAAGGAAATGGTGCCAGATTTTGCCCGGATTATGTTGGAAACCGGAGTGCGTGACGGCTTCGTCACCCGCCAACCAGAGTATTTCGCCAATATGTTGGACAACTTGGGCGAGGAACACTGCCGACTCTACATGGCCTTCCATGAGGGTAAGCCCATCGCCGGCACTTTGGCCATTGCCTATGGGGACAAGGTCTGGTATCTCTACGGTGCCAGCTCCAACCAAAGCCGGAACTTGATGCCCAACTATTTGCTCCAATGGAGCATGATTCAGTGGGCACAGGAACTGGGTTGCAGAATCTACGATTTCCGTGGAGTCTCCGGTGATTTGTCCGAGGACAACCCCCTTTATGGCCTGTACAAGTTCAAAAAAGGCTTTAACGGCGACTTCACCGAGTTCGTCGGGGAGATGGACTTGGTGCTGAACAACTTCATCTACCAATCGGTGGAAAAAGGCACCAATGTCATGAAAGAAGTGCGGAAAAAGATTTATTTGATGAAGAATCGATAATCTAGCTTGTCAAAAAAGTCCTTGCGGCCTTTTTTGCCTGCGCTTTGCATCGCTTCACGTTGCCACTTTGTGATTTTTTACGGGGGAAATCACAAAATATGCCGTTGCGACGGCGAGTTTATCCGCTACGCTCAACGCGAAAGGGCACCGAGGTTCCATTTCACACTATCCCTCCTTGGCGAAAACTTTGGCATGGAGGTTTTTGACAGTCTTTCTTTTGGCGCTCCCAGATGGAGAGCCAAAAGACGACCAACAGTTGGCGCTACAAAGAGAGAGAAGGAGAATTTGCATGAAAC
Source organism: Eubacteriales bacterium (assembly GCA_044432765.1). Taxonomy (GTDB): domain Bacteria; phylum Bacillota; class Clostridia; order Oscillospirales; family Oscillospiraceae; genus Avoscillospira_A. The sequence continues at coordinate 850 of JAWXUJ010000325.1, forward strand.
AGTACGTTGTGGAAACAGAATTGCTCCAGCAAAATTTAAGGATTTTACGAGAAAAAGCAGGAGAGGCCACGGTTTGGGCGGTGCTGAAAGGCAACGGCTACGGCCTGGGGACAGGTGCGATGGCAAAGTATTTGGCCAGCCAGGGCATCTCCCATTTTTGCGTCACAGAAATTGACGAGGCCGTGGCGCTTCGCAAAGCCGGCATCACCAACAACACAGTGCTCATGCTTCGCCCTATTACGTCACCTACGGAAATTCGCACCCTTTTGGAGCTTTCCGTCATTTTCTCCATCTCTAGCCAGGACGATGCCATCGTCCTCAATGCCATGGCACAAGAACAGGGCGCAGTCGCCGAAGCCCACCTGAAAATCGATGTGGGCATGGGGCGGTACGGCTTCTTCCCCAAAGAGGTGGATGCCATGGAATCCATCTACAAATACATGGAAAGCATTGCAATTTCCGGAGTCTACACCCATTTTCCCTGTGGGAATGGCAAGGAAAAGGTCATGGTTGCCCAATTTGAACAGTTCCGCTACGTTTTGAACCAACTGGAGGCCAAAAAGTTGGCTGTGGAAACAGCCCACTGTTGCAACTCTGCCGCATTTTTGCGGTTTGAGGAGATGCACCTGAGCGGTGTTCGCCTTGGTTCCGCACTGCTGGGTCGCGTGCGGGTGAAAGACACCGGCCTCCGGCCTGTTGGCTACTGCGAGACAAAAGTGGACGAGCTAAAGTGGCTCCCCAAAGGCCACGGCACCGGCTACGGCGCCGCCTGGGTGGCGAAAAAGCCCACCAAAATCGCCGTCCTGCCGGTGGGATGGCACCACGGCTTCACCGTGGAGTTCGGTCGCGACACCTTCCGCATCCGGGACTGCATCCGGGGCATGGCCTCCTGGTGCAAAGCCATGATTTTGAGAAAGAAACTTTTCGTCACCATAAACGGCGTAAAATGCCCAGTTTTGGGTCACATCGGTATGCTACATACGGTTGTCGACGTGTCCGCCATCGACTGCGCCGTGGGCGACATTGCCACCATGGCCATCAACCCCACCATGGTGCGAGGCATGGAAGTGGTGTTCCGCTAATGTATTTTAATTAAAAATTAATAATGAATAATGAATAATTATCGCCTGCGGGCGGGAATTGTAATGGGGCATCACATCAATCATATAAGGTATTGCTTTTCGCAACATTGTATTGCAAACGGCAGAGTGTCACAAAAACCGTCTAATTATTAATTATTAATTATAAAAAAAATTGGGCGACAGCCCTACAAATAAGGAGAGAAACAATGAGCAAAAATACCCCTGAAACCGGCATCTATGATGCCAAAGCCTTGGGCACGCCCAAGATGT
>JAWXUJ010000326.1:0-2196 GCA_044432765.1 Eubacteriales bacterium
GGAGGGGATGTCCCCTGCGATAATCTTGCAAAAAATACAATCACTCATGGTTATTGCTCCTTATAGACCGATTTTTTCAGCGACAAAGTCGTCCACTTGTGCCAGTGCATCATCCAACTTCAGCAGGTTGGAACCGCCACCCATGGCGCTGTCTGGCTTACCGCCACCCTTGCCACCGCAGATGGCGCTGACGTGACGAACCAAATCCCCAGCCTTGATGCCTTTTTTCACGGCATCCTTGCCACAGACGGCCAGGAAGGTGATTTTTTCACCGTTGACTGCTGCCAAAACAGCAACCACGCTGGCATCCTTGTCCTTGAGGAAGTCGCCCTTTTGGCGCAATTCCGCAGCATCCACACCATTTCTGCTGTTGATGATCACAGTCAAACCGCCTACGGTTTTTGCAGACATAAGGAATTGTTGTGCTTCGCTCAAAGCCTCTTTGGTCTTGAATTGTTCAATCATTTTCTTGCTGTCTTTCAGCTCAAGCACCTGTTGTTCGGCCTTGGCTGCCAGCTCGCCTGGGTTGGTTTTCAGAATTTCTGCCATTCTAAACAGCATGTCCTGGTTGGCATTCATGGTCTCCAGAGAGGCTTTGCCCACAGTGGCTTCGATGCGGCGGACACCAGAAGCAACGGATGCTTCGGACTTGATGCGGAACACGCCAGCTTTTGCTACGTTGTCTAGGTGGGTACCACCGCACAGTTCCATGGAGAAGTTGCCCATGGTAACCACGCGAACGGTGTCGCCGTATTTTTCGCCGAACAGTGCCATAGCGCCAGCGGCCTTGGCTTCGTCGATGGTCATTTCTTTTGTGGAGACGTCCACACCTTCCAGAATCATATCATTGACCAGGGCGTTGATTTTGCCCAGTTCTTCTGGGGTGATGGCAGAGAAATGGGTGAAGTCGAAGCGGAGACGGTCTGGTTCCACCAGCGAGCCGGCTTGGTGAACGTGGTCGCCCAGGACGATTTTCAGGGCACTTTGGAGCAGGTGGGTCACGGAGTGGGCCCGCATAATGGAGCGGTGACGTTCCACATCCACTTGACCGGTGACCAGGTCGCCCAGTTTCATGGAGCCTTCCACCAGTTTGCCAGTGTGCATATATTTGCCACCCTTGTTCTTTTGCACATCACGGACTGCAAAGACCATGCCATCCGCAACGATGGTGCCGTGGTCGGCAGCTTGACCGCCCATTTCAGCGTAGAATGGGGTTTTGTCCAACACCACGATGGCTTCTGCGCCAGCCACGATTTCTTCGGCCTGCTCGTTTTCCACCACGATGGCGACGACTTTACAGCCTTCTTCAGTCATGCGGTCGTAGCCAACAAAGGTGGATTCTGGCACTTCTTTGCCAAATTCTACGCCAGCCCAACCCAGGTCGCCCAGTGCTTCACGAGCCTTACGGGCGCGGATTTTTTGCTCTTCCATCAAGGCTTTGAAGCCCACTTCGTCCACGGTCATGCCCTCTTCTTCCACCATTTCGGCGGTCAGGTCGATGGGAAAACCGAAGGTGTCGTACAGCTTAAAGGCATCGGCACCGTCAAAGACAGTTTTGCCTTCGGCCTTGTGGATTGCCAAAATGTCGGCGAAGATTTTCATGCCGGCATCGATGGTCTTGCCGAAGTTTTCTTCCTCCACTTTGACCACCCGGGTGATGTAGCTTTCTTTTTCGCCCAAGTCGGTGTATTGGCCTGCATTTTCCTTGACCACGGTAGCAACCACTTGGTACAGGAAAGGCTCGTTGACACCCAGTAATTTGCCATGGCGGGCGGCGCGACGGAGGAGACGACGGAGGACGTAGCCACGGCCTTCGTTGGAGGGCAATACGCCATCGCAGATCATAAACACACCAGAGCGGATGTGGTCGGTGATGACCCGGAGGGAGATGTCCATTTTGGTGCTGTTGCCGTAGGATGCCCCGGTCAATTCGGTGACTTTGTCGGTGATGGACATGACGGTGTCCACGTCAAAGAGGGAGTAGACATCTTGGCAGACAACAGCCAGACGTTCCAGACCCATGCCGGTGTCGATGTTCTTTTGTGCCAGTTCGGTGTAGTTGCCCTTGCCGTCGTTGTCAAATTGGGAGAACACGTTGTTCCAGACTTCCATGTAGCGGTCGCATTCGCAACCCACGGTGCAGTTGGGGTCACCACAGCCGAAGCGCTCGCCACGGTCGTAGTAGACCTCGGAGCA
>JAWXUJ010000327.1:0-2168 GCA_044432765.1 Eubacteriales bacterium
TTCCATCTCCATGATTTTGTCGGCGCATTGCTAACCGGATTGACCGTCTACGACAACATCGCCAAGGTGGCTGGGGCGGGAACCTTGGTGCCCATTACCGGCTTTGCCAATGCCATTGTGGCACCTGCCATGGAGTTCAAATCTGAGGGGTATATTCTGGGCACAGCAGGGAAGATGTTCACCATTGCGGGGCCGGTTTTGGTGTTCGGCATCTCCGCGTCGGTGATCATCGGCGGAGTGTTTTATCTGATTCAGCAATTTGCTTAGGGGTCGGTGTCTACGATTAGGTTGTCAGTGCCGTTGGTTTGAAATTCGGTGATATAGTTCTCCATACGAGACAGCAGTTCGCTGTAGTTTTGACTGGTGACTTCGGCGTAATCCATGTCACGCCGCGCCAGTTCTTCGGCAAGAATCTCGAAAAATACAGTGTCCTCGTAGTCCATAATGGCTTCGTGGATGCCGCCTTCGGCAAAGGCTTGAGAGGGAATCACTTGGCCTTCCCACAGCTGGGCCAACTTTGCCATTCCGTGATCTCCGCAAAGACCGAACAGTTTGCTCTCCACGGCGTCGTAGTCGGGAATCCGATCATTTTCCCGGGTGGAGTTCAAAATCCAGTTTCCGATGTAAACCATATCCAAAAGCCGCCGAAATTCTTTGGCTGAAAGTTCAATGTGCAAGATGTCAGTCTCCTTTCTGGCATCCCATCAGAGGATACCTCTCCTCTATTATATACGGAAACAGAAAGAATTTCCACTAAAAAACTATAAATTTTTGAAAAATACTTGCATCTCAGCCGATTTTCGCATATGATATATGAATAGTAAATCAAAGCGAGGTTTAGAATTTGAAAAAAATCAGTGTATGTGTATTGTTTGGCGGGGTTTCGCCAGAACACGATATCTCTCTCCGGTCTGCGGAGTCTATTTTGAAGAACCTGGACAAGGAAAAATACAACTTGTTCCCTGTGGGCATCACCAAAGCAGGGGACTGGTTCCTTTATGGCGGGGATGACTACGGTCAACTGCCAGGTAGCCACTGGGAATCCCACCCCGGCAACCACCGCGCCGCCATCTCCCCAGTTTATGGGCAGGGCTTGCTGAACTTCGAGGGGGACTGTGCTGTGAGGGAACGGATTGATGTGGCCTTCCCTGTGCTCCACGGTGAAAATGGGGAAGATGGATCTGTCCAAGGGCTGCTTCAACTGGCGGGGATTCCCTGTGTGGGACCTCTCGTTGCGGCGTCTGCTGTGTCTATGGACAAAACCCTCACCAAACTGGTTGCAGACCATGCAAAAGTAGTGCAGGCCGCCTGGAAATTGGTGACAAAAGTGGAGTTGGACAACGACCGAACCCATGTTTTGAAGGAAGTGGAAGCATCCTTTGCCTATCCTGTCTTCGTAAAGCCTGCCAGAACCGGCTCATCTGTAGGCGTTGGTAAGGCGCGAGACCGTCAGGAGTTGGAAAGTGCCCTGAAAGCCGCCACCCAGTTCGATACCAAAATTTTGGTGGAAGAATTTATCCCAGGCAGGGAAGTGGAAGTCGCCGTCTTGGGCAACGATACCCCTGCTGCCTCCGTCTGCGGGGAAGTGGATGCCGGTGCGGATTTTTATGACTACGAAACCAAATACATCACCAACACCTCGACACTCCACATTCCCGCTCGGATTCCAGAGGATGTGGCGGAACAGGTGCGTAATGCCGCTATCCGCATTTACCAGGCTCTGGGCTGTCGTGGCCTTTCCCGGGTGGACTTTTTCGTCACCCATGGGGACAATCGGGTGGTGTTCAACGAGATCAACACCTTGCCCGGATTCACCTCCATCTCCATGTATCCCAAACTTTTTGAAGCCAGTGGCATTCCCTATGGGGAACTTTTGGATCAGCTGCTCCAACTGGCAATGGAGGGCTAGCCATGGAACAAAAAGTCCTAATCTCCATCTGTGGCACCCAATACTGCCCTGGGGAGGAACCACAGGTCATTGAATTGACCACCGTGGGAACCATGGAATCACAGGGGGATACCTTGAAAATCAGCTACGAAGAAACAGAAGTTACCGGTCTGGAAGGGGTCACCACCACCTTTTTGGTACAACAAGGAAGGGTGGAACTACAGCGGGTGGGGACACTGAACTCAACCATGGTGTTTCAGTCTGGAGTGAAGCACGAATC
>JAWXUJ010000328.1:0-2164 GCA_044432765.1 Eubacteriales bacterium
ATCGCTTCTCTGCCTGCAACCATCTGCGCCTTCGCTGGCAGCACCTCTGGTTGGTGGTATGAGTATGTGTTCAGCACCTCCAGTGCTCTGTACGCATTTGCTTATTTCCTCTTGATCATTGGCTTCAGCTACTTCTATGCAGCTGTCCAATACAACCCAATCGAAATTGCAAACAACCTGAAGAAAAACGGTGGCTTTATCCCTGGCTTCCGCCCTGGCAAGCCCACTGCTGACTTCATCGGTCGTACCATCAATAAGATTGTTGTGTTTGGTGCCATGTTCCTGGCTGTGGTCGCATTGATGCCTATCATTGTTGGCAATCTGTTTGCAACGTCTCTGTCCGTCGGTGGTACTTCTGTTATCATTGTGGTCGGTGTTGCTCTGGAAACTGTCAACACCCTGGAAGCACAAATGATGATGCGCCACTACAAGGGCTTCTTGGATTAAGGAGAAAACAGCATGAAACTGATTTTATTGGGCGCTCCTGGTGCTGGTAAAGGCACCCAAGCGGAGCTGATTGCAAAGAAGCTGAACATTCCCACCATTTCCACTGGCAACATTTTGCGTGAAGCCATCAAAAATGGTACGGAAATCGGCCTGAAAGCCAAGTCCTTTATGGACGACGGCAAATTGGTTCCCGATGATGTCATCATCGGCATCATCACAGAACGTCTGCAACAAACGGATTGTGCAAATGGCTACATCTTGGATGGTATGCCTCGCACCATTCCTCAAGCAGAAGCTCTGGTTGCAGCTGGCGTGGAATTTGATAGCGTAGTCTCCATTGAAATTGAAGACGGCGTCATCGAAGGCCGCATGACTGGTCGCCGCGTTTGCGGTGCTTGTGGTGCAAGTTATCACGTTGTTGCAAATCCGTCAAAAAAAGATGGCGTTTGCGATTCCTGCTCCAAGGAACTGGTCATCCGCAAGGATGATACTCCCGAGACTGTGAAAGCAAGACTGAAAATCTACCACGAAGAAACAGAAGCCCTCAAAGGATTCTATGAGAACCTTGGCAAGCTGAAGTTAGTGGAAGGCAATCAGCCTATCGATGCCATTTGTCAGGCAATTTTGACAGCAATAGGAGCCTGAGAATGATTCCTATTAAGAATGAGCGAGAGCTCAACGTGATGCGTCAGGCTTGTAAAATCACCGCAAATGCTCGCCAGCTTGCTGGCAGCATGGTGAAGCCTGGTGTCACCACATTGGAGATTGACAAGGCTGTTCACGATTATATCGTGTCGCAGGGCGCAACACCATCCTTCCTGAATTATGGAGGGTTTCCGGCAAGCGCTTGCATCTCTGTAAACGATGAAGTTATTCATGGAATACCCTGCTCTAGGGTCCTCCAAGATGGCGACATTGTCAGCGTGGATGTGGGTGCCTATTGGGGTGGATTTCACGGTGATTGTGCTGCAACCTTTCCCTGCGGAGAGATTTCTCCAGAAGCGGAAAAGCTGATTGCTGTCACAAAGCAAAGCTTTTTTGAGGGCATGAAATTTGCTACTAAAGGAAATCGTGTATCCGATATTTCTCATGCGATTCAGGCCTATGTTGAAGAGAACGGCTTCGGCGTTGTTCGAAACTTCATTGGCCACGGCGTTGGGGAGAATCTTCACGAATCTCCTGAGGTTCCAAACTTCGGCGCTCCGGGTAGGGGGCCGCGACTGGTTCGCGGTATGACAATTGCAGTTGAACCTATGGTCACTGAGGGCTCTTACGATGTTAAGGTTCTCAAAGACAAATGGACAACGGTGACTGTCGACGGAAGGCTTTCGGCCCACTACGAAAATACGGTACTCATCACAGATGGCGAGGTTGAAATCCTCACAGTTTGTCAGGAGTAACAGTATGGAAGTTAACAAAGCGAATCTTGTGATTTCGCTGGCTGGACGAGATAAAGGTCAGCTGTACTATGTATTTCAAATAGACGGTCAGTACACTTTACTCGTCAATGGCAAAGGAAGAAAGCTGGAAAATCCCAAACGGAAAAAGCTGATTCATGTCCAGAAAATATCTTGGACAGACACCCGCATTGCAGAGAGAATTCGTTCTGGAAGCAATGTACTCAACAGCGAATTACGAAGGGATTTGGCTGTAATTGGCCAACAATTCAAAAGTCATAACCAAGGAGGTTAGTAAACTTGGCAAAAGACGACGTAAT
>JAWXUJ010000329.1:0-2162 GCA_044432765.1 Eubacteriales bacterium
GATTACTTCTGCATCGTTGGAGACAACGGTGCGGGGAAGACCACTTTGATGAAGGCCCTGTTGGGATTGCATAAAATCAGCGGGGGCGCCATGGAATTTGGAGATGGCCTGGCACCAAGGGAGTTTGGCTACCTGACCCAACAGAGTGAAATTCAGCGAGATTTCCCCGCCTCTGTATGGGAAATCGTCCAATCAGGCTGTCAAAATGACCTGGGTTGGCGACCGTTTTACAGCAAATCCCAAAAGCAACGTTGCAGAGATGCCATGGAACGGATGGGAATTTCCCACCTGACCAAACGGTGCTATCGCCAACTGTCCGGAGGCCAACAACAACGGGTACTCCTGGCGCGGGCACTTTGTGCCACCCAAAAAATCCTGTTTCTCGACGAACCGGTTACAGGTTTGGATCCAGAAGCCACTGCGGAATTTTATGCCATCATCAAAGAGCTTCACGAAAAAGACGGTGTGACCATTGTGATGATCTCCCATGATTTGGATGCCTGCCTCCGTTATGGCAGTCGGATTCTCCACTTGGGCACTGACACCTTCTGCGGTTCCAAGGACGACTATATCCAGTGGAAAGGCGGTGCGTCACATGGCTAGTACATTTGAAACATTGGTGGCCTATCTCCAGTACCCATTTGTGGTCTACGCCGTTATCGTCGGCACTTTGATTGCCCTCTGTGCTGCCCTTTTGGGTGTGACCTTGGTGCTGAAACGGTTGTCCTACATTGGGGATGGGCTGTCCCATGTGGCCTTCGGTGCTATGGCAATCGCCTCGGTGATGAAGTTTACAGATGATATGCCATTTATTTTGTTTATCACGGCAATTTGTGCCATTTTGCTCCTTTACACCGGAAAAAATCGCAAAATAAAGGGCGATGCCGCTCTGGCAATGCTGTCTGTTGGCGCATTGGCCATCGGTTATCTGCTGATGAATGTGTTTGGCACTTCCACCAATTTGGCGGGGGACGTGTGTACCACATTGTTTGGCTCTACCTCTATTTTGACACTGTCCCAGTCCGATGTGGTGCTCTGCACCGCGCTGTCCCTGGCGGTGATTATTCTCTTCGTGGTGTTCTATCAACGGTTTTTTGCCGTCACATTTGACGAGAGTTTCGCCACTGCGGTGGGTACAAAATCCGGGACATACAACCTGCTTTTGGCGGTGATGATCGCTGTGATCATCGTGCTGTCCATGAATTTGGTTGGTTCCCTGCTGATTACAGCCCTGGTGATTTTCCCAGCATTGTCAGCCATGAAGCTGTTCCGCAGCTTCAAATCCGTCACCATTTTTGCCGCTGCATTGTCGGTGGTCTGTGCCCTGGTGGGGAGGGCGGCGTCTATTTTGTACGGCACTCCAGTCGGCTCCACCATTGTTGTTGCAGATATGGTGGCATTCGGCCTATCCTACGGCATTTCTGCCATTTGGAATGGAGCGAAAGTATGAAAAAGATGAGTTTTATTTCAATTATCCTGGCAATTACCTTCCTTTCAGCTTGTGGAAGTAAAGAAACTGAGACAGAGATGGCGGTAGAAATCGTGGCACCTGTTGAAGTCGTGGAATCTGTGGAAGTCGAAGTGCCAGTGGAAACTGAGGCGTTACCGGAACCAGAGGTGGAAACCATAGAGATTCCGGAGCCGAGGGCGGAGTCTGACTACGATGTGGATTTGACCACGCTAAGTGCCACCATGGTCTATGCCGAGGTCTACAACATGATGGTTAATACACCAGATTATGTTGGGAAAACCGTGAAAGCAGAAGGGGTTTTCGCTTCTTTTTACGATGAAATGTCCGAAACACTCTACACCGCAGTCATCATCATGGATGCAACGGCCTGTTGTGCACAAGGGCTTGAGTTTGTCCTACTGGACACATACACCTACCCAGATGACTACCCAATCGAAGGTGAAATCGTCACCGTCACCGGGGAGTTCGCTCTGTACACCCCAGAAGGTGCGCCGGATATGGAATTTCCCCACTTGATTGATGCAGAAATTCTTTCATAACGAAAAAATCCTCTCCAAATGGAGCAATGTCATTAAGTTAAACGCTTCCAATAGTAGAGTCTCTAGGCAAAAACATAGAAATCTAAAAATGGGCAGAACAACCAAGCAGATTGAAAAATCCGCTTGGTTGTTTTTATAAAATGGCATCAAGC
>JAWXUJ010000330.1:0-2160 GCA_044432765.1 Eubacteriales bacterium
ATGTAGCCCAATTCGGTGGAGACTTTCACGATGTTCTCCATGCTTCGACCGGAGAAGGCGATTTTTCTGCCGTATTTGTGGGCAACCGTCACCAGGTTTTGGAGGCGGTAGGCATTGGAGGCAAAGGTGGTGACGATGATTCTTTGGTCACAGTCCTTGAACAGTCGGTCAAAGCTGTCGCTGACCATTTGTTCACCTTGGGTGTAGCCTGCTTTTTCCGAGTTGGTGGAATCGCAGAGCAGAGCCAAAACGCCCTGTTTGCCCAGTTGACCGAGGCGACCCAAATCCATCATGCCGCCTTGGGCTGTGGGGTCGATTTTGAAGTCACCGGTCATGACTACGGTACCAACTGGGGTCTTGATGGCGAAGGACACGGCATCGGCGATGGAGTGGTTGACATGGATGAATTCCACTTGGAAACAGCCGGCTTTCACCGTTTGGCCTGCCTCATGATCCACCAGCTTCACTTGGTTGATGAGCTTGTGCTCTTCCAATTTTAGCTTGACCAAGCCCAAGGTCAGGCGGGTGCCGTGAATGGGGGCTTTGATTTGACGCAACACATAGGGCAGGGAACCGATGTGATCTTCGTGACCGTGGGTCAGGAAGATGCCCCGAATTTTGTTTGCGTTTTTGACCAGGTAGGTGGTGTCGGGGATGACAATATCCACACCGTACATATCCTCGTCGGGGAAGCCCAGGCCGCAGTCCACAATGATGATGTCTCGACCAAATTCCAAAACCGTCAGGTTTTTGCCAATCTCACCCAGGCCGCCAAGGCTCATAATTTTCAATTTTTCAGCCAAAAATAAACAACTCCTTTTTGATGTTCAAACCGAGATAATGGCTAATTATCTGGGAAAATGTTAATACTTATCTAAATTAAGCACAAAAATGGGAACAAAAAATACACACACCCAAAGCGGTTTAAAATTGACCCCGTCTCGCCAATTTTGATGCCGTTCTTTGCCTGTTTCAAAACACACGCAATATCCAGTTTGTATATTGTCTGTACCAACCGTACATAACTCACTTATTATAGAGGCAATTTGCCTATCCGCTCTAGTATACCATAATTCCCAATCAATGTATACCTAAATTTTTGAATTTTTTGTGAAATCGTAGGGAATGCGCCCCTTTGGCACTCAGCGACCCATGGCGCAAATACTGCAGAAGGCCAAAATCCCACTTGTAATCTTCCATGATTTTTGCTATAATGTAGTGTGACTATATTGATGGATAGGTGGTGTCTTCGTTGAATAAAAAATTGCCCAAGGTTTTGCTCCCAGGGGCGGGGCTAAACTTCGTTGTGATGGTGCTCTTCTGTGTTGCGGCTGCGGTGACCAAGCAGTATTATTTGGCGGCTGCAGAACTGGTTGTCACGTTGGCACTGTTTGTCTATTTCCAGTTGGCCTCTCGACGGCAACGAAAGGAAATTCTAAAATATTTGCAATCCACCACCGCCTCTTTGGAGACGGCGTTTAAAAACGATGTGCCATTCCCCATGGCCATTGTGTCCATCATCGATGGGGATATCCACTGGTGCAACAGCCAGTTTGCCAAAATGAATGGGTTGAAACACTCTGCATTCAACCAATCCATCCACGCCACTATGCCGGATTTCTCCCTGAAATGGCTGGCAGAGGGCAAACCAGAAGCCCCATCGGATTATGTACAGAACGGTCGCCGTTACCGTGTCGTGGGCAATCAAATTCACGATGGCGAACAGGACAGCAGCCTGCTTCTCGCCACCATCTATCTGCTAGATGTGACGGAATTGTTGGACACCCGAGATGCCTTCAATCGTACTCGACCGGTGGTTTCTATCATCCTCATCGACAACTACGATGAACTGATTCATCAACAGACCGACGGTGCCATCTCCAACCTGGATGGCGCCCTCAACGACTGCCTTACCCAATGGACGGCAGACACCGGTGGTCTTTTGCGGAAATTGGAACGAAATCGCTACTTATATCTGTTTGAATCCAAAGATTTGGCACCTATGACCCAGGGGAAATTCTCCATTTTGGAGTATATTCGCACCGTTTCCAATAAAAACGGCCTTGCTGCCACCATCAGTATGGGCATCGGCAAAGATGGGGATAATTTCCTGGATAACTTCAACCACGCAAATCTGGGCATTGAAATGTCTCTGTCCCG
>JAWXUJ010000331.1:0-2148 GCA_044432765.1 Eubacteriales bacterium
ACCCACTCGATTGGCGAAGTCGCGGTCCTTGTAGCCGAATCGGTTTGCCATGATGTGTTTCTTGGAGATATCCAGAACATCACGGTTGGCAACGGCCTTGCAGAACAGGCGCTTCTCTTCGTCGGACAGCCCTTGATAGGCCGCTAGAAGCCCGAGGATTTTGGAACTGTCGTCTCCCACAGAACTGCCACTGCCGTGGTCTTTAAGCTGTTCTTGTACTTGAGCTATGACGAAAGCATCAAATTGGATTTGTGTTTGAAGGATGTCTTTGAAGTCGTTGTAGGCTTTTTTTGCCAATTCGTTTTTGCTCTGGTCAATCAGGTTGGGGGCGTTGCGCAGGGCTTGGATGCGAAGGCCTTTTTTATAGATTTCATCCACCAAATTCACTGCTTCTTGGAGCAATTCCACATCCACAGCGGTTTCACGCTGTAATGCGCCCTCTTTGAAATGGGTCTTGGACAGGGTGTCTTTGATTTCAATGCCATCTTGCACTTGATAAGAGTGGAGGGCGAGATATGCTTTTTGGGTGGTTTGGAGATTGTCTGCCTGCGCCATCAAGGCATTTGGTAGGTCATCGGCATAGTTTTCAATCAGGTCGTCCCGTTGTTCTTGGGCGACGTAATCCTCGGTGCCCTTCACGGTGCTGTGGTCCATCAAGGTGCGGTTTTGGAGGAGATTCACCAGCAAAACCAACTTGTCCTCTTGGTAGCCTTCCAGAGATTTTGCCAAACTTTTGGGTAGGGCTTTCTTGTCTTGGAGCAGGTAGTCCCGCAGTTCCAGAGCGGTGGTGCAGGTCGGTTCTGCCACTGGCTTTTGGGCGGCGGCGATGGAGGCTCTGGCATCGGTCAGCAGGGTGGTGTCCACTGGCAAGGCTTGTTTTCTCAGATGGATGCAGTATTTGGCAAAGGACACGGCCTTGTCAAAGACCTTATTACGGATGCCGAAAATGCTTTTGGTGGCCATCAGAGAAATGACGGATTTTTGATAGTCCATCTGGGACACAGCGGTCAGGTTACCGGTTAAAACGAAGGATTGAACGGCTTGAACCGCCAGCGCCCCACCTAGGTCAGGGACGGCTTTTTTCACCAGATTGCCCGCCATGGTGGCCTCTAGTCCCAGCATGGTCACTGGGGTGGACAGGGCGAAGGCGAACAGTTGTCGTTCCTCCATGGAAAGGCCGTTGTAGTCCTCTAGTTGACGGCTTTTGGCGTGGCCGACGAGCCAAGATTCAAAGCCATCTCGGTTGGTCACGGTGGTGAGGCTGTTGGCCTGTTCTTCCGTGGTCAAGGAGGTGTGGCTGATGCTGCCCATAACACCTTGCTCTAGGTAACTTTTGTGGAGGTCACGGTTGCTGGTGGTGAGGAGCATGGACATCAGTTCTTCGTTGGCAAAGTCAGAGGCGGCCAGTTGTTTCAGGGATTCCTTGTGGTCACTGCCATATTCTTGGAACTCTTTGTAGCGGTAGACGACCCAACTGTTGAGCAGGGCATCTTGGGTGTCCTTGTTCCAAAGGTTGGAAGTCTTGCCTTTTAGTGCCTTCGTTTTTTCCTGGAAGAGTCTTTTCGCCTCGGTTCTGGCAAGTTTTAGGTTGTCCTCTGTGCGTTGGCTGGCTTGAATTTGGGTGGCTAATTGCGCTTCGGACATGGTCAAGCTGTCCAGACCCAATCGCTCCATGACCGTGTTGTTGGAGATGGTTTTGGTAGCTGCTTCCAGCATACTGTTGCGCTTCAAATAGGCGGTGGTTACGGTTTTGAACAGGGATTCGTCCATGGTATCCAAAAGGGCGGGAGCCTGCCCTTGCGCCATGAAGCTGAGGGCCAAAATCATGGTTTTGCCCACGGTCTCATCGTTGATGGGCAGTTTCGCCCCTTCATAGGCGGCGCGGATGCCGGCTTCTAAAACAATGGCTTGACTGTTGGCGAGTTGTAGTTTTTTTTCATCTTTGATAAGCTCCTTGTAGTCGGGGCGGCAGGACAGATATTCTGCCACCAGACCACTTGCCATATCAGAGGGTTCTGCATCTTTGACGGCCTGTTTTTTCAGGGCTTTTGCCACGGTTTTGACGGTGTCACTGTCCCAGTCGGTGTTGGCTTTGCCCATGACGCTGTGGAACACGGAGCGTTGTCCAATTTGCAGGTCGTACAGTTC
>JAWXUJ010000332.1:0-2143 GCA_044432765.1 Eubacteriales bacterium
AAATTGGTGAGGATATCGGTAGGCGTTGCCAAATCTGTCAAATCATGAACTACCCCCATGCTGTGCAGGTGGGACAACCATGGGGCGTCTACGGCAAACAGGTCGTAATCTGCTGATTTTCGTTCTGCCATATCCACAATGGTTTCGTGAAGCTGGTGATGGGGGAGGATGTCCAATTCCACTTTAACCTGGTGCTGGTTGGCGTACTGGGAAATCAGGGAGCGTAGGGCATCCGCGCCAGCATCGCCGGCATTGAAGGCGATTTTCAGGCTGCAGGTAGGTTGAAGTTTGGGGCGAATGGTGGCATTGGCCTCCAGACGTTGGAGAAACCGGTTAATCCAGTGAATGGCAAACTCATCGTTTAGCTCTACATGGAGGGGCTCATAAATCAGAGGGGATTGAATCAACTCTTTCAAAGAGGTGGCAGCCAAACTGCCGATTTTCCGCGCATCTCGGTAAGTGGAGATGATGCGATTGACGAAAATGGAGTTGTACCAGCTGTCCTCGCCCAAGGCAAAAACAAACAAATCCCTACCGATGTCCAAGCGACGAAAGTAGGCCACATCGTTGATGGCCTGAGCGGTGAGGGTGGAGGAGCAGAGGAACACCTTTGGGTAGTCTCCAGAGTCAAAAAGCCGCATAACACTGCGGAAGGTGGTGTCTTTGTTCAGCGGTGCACTGAAAATCCGATTGGCTGGCGCGCCGATGCCCTTGCTCTGGAGCATGGCGGCAAAGCCCCGGATGCACTCCTGCTCGCAGGAGAATTTGGAGTCGCCAACAAAGAGGCCGATGTCGTGATGACCCAGCCGATACAGCTCTGAAGCCAGACCGTAGATGGTATCAAAGTGATTGAAGCCGAAGAAGCTACAGTTTGTCAAATCCTGAGGTTGTCGGTGGAGGAAAATCATAGGGATTTGGCTCCGTACCCGCAGTAGCAGTTGGGTGTCCTCTGGAATACAAGTGACCAACAAGATGCCGGCACAAGGGTTGTTGAGACACTCTTGGAGAATTTTTCGCTCCCGGTGAGGGTTGTCCTGGGACAACTGAATAATCACCCGGTATTCCTCACCCAAAATAGAGGTGGTGCTCTCCGCCATCTCCCGGTAGATACGCTCTAACATATTGGGGACAATGAACAGAATGTCCGAAGACTGTTTGGTCTTCAACATACGGGCGTTACGATTGATGGCGTAGCCCAAGGTGGCGACGGCCTGGTCGATGGCCTCCCGCTTTTCCGGGGAGACGTATCCAGCTTTGTTCAAATGCTTGGAAACTGTGGCGGTGGATACCTGCGCCATTTTTGCAACATCATGGATGGATGCCATTGGAACACCATTCCTTTCTTCGTGCCTGGGTTTCTATTCTCCTGTGATTAACCATAATATATCATAAGTTAATCGTTTCGTAAATATGTTTATTTATATTCAGTAAACAAAAATATTTCACAATTAAACGATAACTGTTACTTTGCACAAAAAGTTGCAATAAAATGGGGCGTGTGTTATACTTTGTTCATAAGTTAAACGATTTCAAAATCAAATGGGAACTGGAATTGTCTAAAGTGCACAATAATCATGAGCAAAATTTGTCGAACAAGGAGTGCGTTATGAATTCAAGAGAACGTTTAATGGCATCCGTAAATCATAAAGAGCCTGACAGAGTGGCTCGTGATATGGGCGCAACCCCTAGTTCAGGGATTTCAGCACTGGCCTATAATGACTTGGTTTCCCATCTGGGATTGGACGTCGGACCTGCTATGGTCTACGATGTGGTGCAACAGTTGGCACAGCCCCATATTCCAGTTTTGGACAAGTTTCACATCGACGTGGTGGACATTGGCTGTGCGTTTAATGAAACGCCAGAACACTGGACACTTTCTGATTTGTACCCCAACAGTCCCATTTTAATTCCCAGTTGGTTCCATCCAGTGAAAGAATCAGATGGTAGCCATTCCGTATTTCACAACGACATCAAGATTGCAACCAAACCGAAAACTGCAACCTTTTTTGACGGCACCTATGTACCATATCGCCACGGCATCCCACAGGATTTGAGCGACCTGGACTACCAGATGGACATGATTCTCTGGCAAAACATGGTACACGCCCCATGGGATCACGCAAACGAACCAGACTTTTGGGAA
>JAWXUJ010000333.1:0-2141 GCA_044432765.1 Eubacteriales bacterium
CATGTACGACTTTGCGCACCCCATCGAAGATGCCATGGAAAAAATCACTCACTCCCTGTGCTCCCTGGAGTTTGAAGCCCACCGTCCCCTGTACAACTGGGTGGTGGAGCACTGTGATTTACCCGCCAAGCCTCGCCAAATCGAGTTCGCTCGTCTGGGCATCAATTACACCGTCATGTCCAAGCGGAAACTGCGCCAACTGGTGGAGGAAAACCGCGTCTCCGGTTGGGACGACCCTCGTATGCCAACCCTGTGCGGTCTGCGCCGTCGTGGCTACACCCCCGCCTCCATCCGTAACTTCTGTGAACGCATCGGTGTGGCAAAGGCCGCATCCACCGTGGAATACGGCTTCCTGGAGCACTGCCTCCGGGACGATTTGAACGAAACCGCAGAGCGCGTCATGGCTGTCCTCCGCCCCATCAAGCTGACCGTCACCAACTACCCCGATGATCTAGTGGAGACCTTCTCCGTGGAAAACAACCCCAACGACCCCGCCGCCGGCAACCGCGATATCTCCTTCTCCAAAAACCTTTGGATTGAAGCTGACGATTTCATGGAGGAAAAAGTGGGCAAGTTCTTCCGCCTCTACCCTGGCAACGAAGTCCGCCTCAAGGGCACCTATGTGGTCAAGTGCACCGGCTACAACAAGGACGAAAACGGCAACGTCACCGAAGTCCTCTGTGAATACGACCCCGATTCCCGGGGCGGTATGCCTGCCGATGGTCGAAAAATCAAGTCCACCATCCACTGGGCCGACAACGCCACCTGCCGGGATGCTGAAGTCCGCATCTACGACAACCTGTTTATGGACGAAAACCCTGACGCAGGCGACAAAAACTTCTTAGACTGCATGAACCCCGCCTCCTTGGAAGTCCTGACTGACTGTAAAGTCGAAGCCGCCTTGGCAGAAGCCAAACCTGCCGACCGGTTCCAATTTATGCGCCTCGGCTACTTCTGCGCAGACAGCAAAGACTGCGCCCCCGAAAACCTGGTCTTCAACCGCGCCGTCGGCCTGAAAGACAGCTTCAAACCTAAAAAATAGTCAAAAAGCCGCGACCAAAAGGCAAAGTCTCATAGGAGCAAATTAGGAAACACAAACTGAATACGAAAATAGGGAGATTGATGTGCATTTTTGCATGTCAATCTCCCTTTTTATTTCTTATGGTATAACTTTTGACAATAGGCCGTCAGGCCGTTAGGGCGAAGTCCTGTTGGCGCAAGCCAACATTGTCAACAGTTACATGGCTTTGGTTCACCCACAGGGCGATAGCTGCGCAAGCAGCGGGCCGACAACGTCAGCAACCAAAAAGTATAACTTTTGACAATAGGCCGTCAGGCCGTGAGGGCAACGCCCTGTTGGCGTAAGCCAACATTGTCAACAGTTACACGGCTTTGGTTCGCCCAAAGGGCGGTAGCTGCGCAAGCAGCGCGCTGACAACGTCAGCAACCAAAAAGTATACTTTTTTGGCACCTGTGATTCTCACAGGCCCGAGCTACGCTCTGTGGGGCTATCGCCCCTGCCAAAGCCGTGTAGTTTGTTGTAAGAGCTGGTTAAACATCATAAGCTCTCCATAGCTCGTGTTTTATTTTCTTGCATGGTTACGGACCACCTATCTCTCTTTTCTCTTAGAGCCACCTCATAAAATTTCCCCAACTTGTTGGTTTTTAGAGAGTAATTTAGTAATGCAATTTACAACAACTGAATAATTTCACACTCTGTTCCACAAACCGTTGACGCACGTTTGGCTCAAACAACTGTCGGTATGCCCATTGATTTTTGCGGAAATTGGGGACATAATCAAGGGTCTTCCCTCCCTCTATATGGAGATGTTTCCACTTCCCATTTTTGTATTGCAAGTAGATGTTGTGGTCAATGCAGATACTCATTTCTCCCACTGTAATGAGGGTGAATGGTGCAGATTTTTCCCTCTGCCAGATTGCTAATTGGTGGGAGGGTACTGCTCTATACGCAATGCCACGACGTTGAAGAGCATTCTCAAAATCGCAAACCAGTCGCTCCAATAGCCAGAGTCGTTCGTCTTGCGGCTCTACTGTGTTTACCAATGTCATGGAATGATATTGCAGAATTTTTTGAAACTCTATCTTGCCCCGCCTATGCCACCACGAAGAAGATTCAGATT
>JAWXUJ010000334.1:0-2133 GCA_044432765.1 Eubacteriales bacterium
CCCAAGGACACCATCATCACCGGCGTGGCAGGCCACAAGGGCTACTCCTCCATCACCGTGGAAAAAGACCGGATGAACACCGAAGTCGGCTTCGGACGGAAAATTTTGCAAGTTTTGGAAGAATTTGGTGTGTCCTTTGAACACACCCCCACCGGCATCGACACCATGTCCATCGTGGTGACCACCGCCTCCATCGAAGGCATCCGGGACGACATCATCGCCCAGATTTTCAAAGATGCTAGCGCCGACTCCGTCACCATTGAAGACGGCATGGCTCTCATCGCCATTGTTGGAAGAGGTATGGTCCGCAACAAGGGCACCTCTGCCAAGCTGTTCACCGCCATTGCAAATGCTGACATCAACATTCGTATGATCGACCAAGGCTCCGGCGAAAACAACATCATCGTCGGTGTTGGCGACGACGACTACGTCTCTGCACTAAAAACAATTTACAACGCTTTTGTAAAGAATTAGAGGTAAAAAGAAATGTTATACGATAATTTAGGCATCAACAAATTACATCATCTGACCTTTGCCGACTACGACACCGTGGCTCTGGCCAAGGAATACGGCACCCCCCTCTACGTCATGGACGAAGCGCGTATCCGCGCTCGTTGCCAAACCTACAAAACCGCCCTAGCCAAACTGTCTCCTGGTAGCCACCCACTCTACGCCAGCAAGGCACTGTCCACCAAGCGAATTTATGAGATTATGGCAGAAGAAACCATGGGCATCGACGTGGTCTCCTCCGGCGAAATCCACACCGCCGTCAAGGCCGGCTTCCCCATGGAAATGGCCTACTTCCACGGCAACAACAAAACCGATTTTGACATTGCCTACGCCATGGACTGCGAAGTTGGCACCTTTGTCTGCGACAACCACGACGAAGTCATCGCCCTCAATGCAGAAGCCGCTCGCCGTGGCATCACCCAAAAGATTTTGCTCCGTTTGACCCCAGGCATCGATCCCCACACCCACGAAAAAATCTCCACCGGCAAGGTGGATTCCAAGTTTGGTGTAGCCATCGAAACCGGTCAAGCAGAAGAGCTGATTTTGGCAACCTTGAAACTGGAAAATCTCCAACTGGAAGGCTTCCACTGCCACATCGGCTCCCAAACCTTTGACATCAACCCATTCTACGAAGCCGCTGTCCTCATGTTCCAATTCGTGGCACACATGAAGGAAGTCTGTGGCTACGAGCCCAATATCCTCAACCTGGGTGGTGGCATGGGCGTTCCCTACACCGACAAGGACAACTCCATCGACTACGCCATCAACATC
Organism: Eubacteriales bacterium; assembly: GCA_044432765.1. Taxonomy (GTDB): domain Bacteria; phylum Bacillota; class Clostridia; order Oscillospirales; family Oscillospiraceae; genus Avoscillospira_A. The sequence goes on from JAWXUJ010000334.1 coordinate 1,282, forward strand.
GCCCTGATCGGTCGTGGCATTGAAAAAATCTGCTCCGAAATGGACTTGAAAGTCCCCGCCATTTTGATGGAACCAGGCCGTAGCATCGTGGCTGACGCCGGCATCACCCTGTATACCGTGGGTGCCACCAAGGAAATTCCCGGCTATAAAAACTACGTCTCCGTCGACGGTGGCATGACCGACAACATCCGCTATGCCCTATACCAAGCCGACTACTCCGTCCTGCTGGCAAACCGCCAAGAGGAAAAATCCGACTATATCTGCTCCATCGCCGGTCGTTGCTGTGAAAGTGGCGATATGATTCAAGAAAACGTCCAACTGCCCCGCCCAAATCGCGGTGACACCGTTGCCGTTTTGACCACCGGTGCCTACAACTACGCCATGGCCTCCACCTACAACCGCATCCCCCGCCCCGCCATGGTCATGATTGGCAAAAACGGTCCCTACGTCTCTGTCGCCCGAGAAACGCTGGACGATTTGATTGCCAAGGATCTGTAAGTTGCCATTTTCAACAATTTGCGCAATTTGTACAAAAGCACCGCCAATGGCGGTGCTTTTTCCCTATTTACAACAAAAAAACCTTGACGAAACGGCGCAAAAATAGTATTCTATTAAGTAGAACGTTTACAAAGGAGCCACAGATGCAAATACATATGATTGGGATTGACCACAGGGTGGCATCCATTGACATACGGCAAATTTTTGCCATGACTTCCACAGAAAAAACGGAGTTTTTGTCTGTTTTACGAGAAAATTCAAACTTTTTAGGAGGCATCTTCCTGTCCACCTGTAACCGTACGGAAATCTGGATCACCGGATACGACGGTTGTGACCAAATCGCCCTGGAATTGC
>JAWXUJ010000335.1:0-2129 GCA_044432765.1 Eubacteriales bacterium
TGCACCGGGGTCATGCCCAGGACTTCGCCGGCCTCTTGTTGGCCTTTGGGAATGGATAGAATCCCGCCGCGGTAGATTTCGGAGAAGTAGCAGGCGTAGTTGATAACAAAGGCCACGGCGGCAGCGTCCATGCGGGGCAACAAATCACCATTCCACAGCAGACCAGGGCCATAGAAGATGATGATGATTTGAAGCATCAATGGTGTACCGCGGACAATCCAGACAATGGTGTTTGTCAGCCAGGCCAGTGGCTTGAACTTGCTCATAGAGCCAAAGGAGATGATGAGCCCCAGTGGCAATGCAAAGATGAGGGTCACCATAAACAGTTGGCAGTTGAGCATAAATGCGTCAAACAGCTGACCCATAACGACGGCAAAGGACATAAAGTCACCTCTTAAATGTAAGTATTTTGCTAGGGTGAAAAACGCATCAAACTGACTGCCACAAAAATGGCAGTCAGTTTGTGTCAAAGATAAATTTATTCGCTGATTGCAGGAGCCAGAGCCAAGCCGTAGGCTTCAGCCAGAGCATCCATGGTGCCGTCGGCAACCAGTTCTGCGGTGGCTTCGTTGATGGCGTCGGTCAGGTCACTGCCCAGACGGCAAGCGATGCCGTATTCTTCAGTAGCCAATTCCAGGCCGTCAACCATCATCAGGTCAGCGTAATCGGTGCCTTCACCAACCATGGATTTTGCCAGAGTCCAGTCCAGAACAGCGGCGGTAGCGGCGCCAGCTTTGACTTCCAGCAGGCAGTCGGTTTGCTTGGTCATGCCGATGTAGTTGGCTTGCATCAGGTCTTCGTTTTCGGTGATTTGTGCTTCACCAGCGGAGCCCATTTCAGCAACCACATCTTCGCCAATCAGGTCGGCGGTGGAGGTGATGCCACTGTCGGCCTTGACAACCACGACTTGTGCATTCTTGACGTAGGCGTTGGTGATGTTGGCGTTTGCCATGCCATCTTCGGTGATTGTCATGCCGTTCCAGATGCAGTCGATGGAGTTGGCAGCCAGTTCCACATATTTGGTATCCCAGTTGATTTCAACGAAATCGGCTTCCACACCCAGGATTTCGCAGACAGCCAATGCGTATTCGGTGTCAAAGCCAGTGAACTCGCCAGCTTCGTCGGTGTAGTTCATTGGTTCGTAGACGGTGTAGCCGATGGTCATGTAGCCTTTTTCTTGGATGGCAGCCAGTTCGCTGTCAACGGCAACTTCTTCCGCAGCTTCTTCGGAAACTTCTTCAGTTGCTTCTTCAGTTGCTTCTTCAACAACTTCTTCGGCTTCCATTTCTTCGATCACCACATCCAGTGCGGCATCCAGTTCGTCCAAATCGTTGCTGGACATACAACCAGCCATAGAGAAGGCCATGGTCGCAGCCAAGATCATTGCAAGTAACTTTTTCATTTTCATTTTCCTCCAAATTTCAGGCTTAAAGCCCTTGTGTTTTCTTCATGTAGACATTTTAGCATGGTAAAGTGCTAATGTAAAGAAGAAACGTCACCAAACTATATAAAAAGTTTGGGGACGTTTTTGTGCAATATTGCTAATTAGGCATCCAAAAAGCCCAGAATTGCAATGCCGACGGCGGCAATGGCAATCATCAGGTAGTGTTTCTTGGACAATTTTTCCTTCAGGAGGATGCGACTCCACACCACGGACAGAATGCAGTAGGAAGAGATGATAGGCGCGGACATCATCAGGTGATCTTCGTCCGCCACAGCGTAAATGTAGGCGAATTGACCCGCTGTTTCAAAGATGGCACCCACATATTTGGGGACTTCCATTTTGGGGAACAGCTTTTGCTTTTTCACTGGGACAACGTAGATGAAGCTGACAATACCGGCCAGGAGAAAGGTCAGTTCATAGGCCACGTTGGCGGAATCTTCGCCGGAGGCAGTCATAGTCGCGATTTTCTCGATAACACCGTTGTCGGCAAAGGTGCCTGCGGCATCCAAGAAGCAGTATGCCAGTGGCAGTGCCAGCGCTAGCCAGCTTTTGGCGTAGCGGAAGTTTGCAACATCTTGGCGGGCTTTCCGCAGATCTTCATCTTCTCGAGACTCCACAACACCCAGACCGATGACACCGAAGATGACACAGGCGATACCGGCGATTTGGGCGCCAGACACCAATG
>JAWXUJ010000336.1:0-2108 GCA_044432765.1 Eubacteriales bacterium
CGCCATGATGTACAAGGTCATCAAGCGGAAAATCTCCACAGACTTGGGGGATGAAGTCCGCCAGTTTATTGTGGACAACGACATCAAAGGTGTCTACTTAGAACCAGATAGCCAGCGGAGCTATCCCTATACCTCCCTTGCCGCCCAGGTGGTTGGCTTTGTCAGCTCCGACAACGTGGGCGCGGAAGGCCTGGAGGCTTACTACAACAATACCATGGAGGGCGTTGGTGGTGAAATCATCACAACCAAGGGCAACGAAGGCTCTCAAATGCTCTACACCTATGAAAAATACTACGATGCCGACAACGGCAACAACTTGGTTTTGACACTGGACACTTCAGTCCAATATTACTTAGAAAAAAACATGGAAATTGCCATTGAGAAATATGATGTATTAAACGGTGCCTTTGGCATTGTTATGGATGTGAACACCGGCGCTGTGGTTGCCATGGCAAACCTGGGCAGTTATGACCCCAACAACTACGTGGAGGTTTACGACCAGGAGACAGCCACCGCTCTGGAACAGCAATATCTGGAAGCCATGCTGTTGGAGGAAGGCTCCGTCTTGTTCAATGATTCCCTGGCGGCATACAACGCAGCAGTGGCCACCGCAAGACTGCAACAGTGGCGGAACAAAACCGTCTCTGATGGCTACGAGCCTGGCTCCACTTTTAAAATCATCACCATGGCGGCGGCTTTGGAAGAAAGCGCCATCAGCCTGACCGATGAATTTTACTGCGGTGGTTCCACCGACATCGAAGGCCGTGAACAGACCCTTCACTGCTGGAGAACCGAAGGCCACGGTGTCATCGACACCTCTGGCGCACTGGAAGGCTCCTGTAATATTGCATTTGCCAATATTGCACTTGCAATGGGCGGCGAAACCATGTATGATTATGTTAGCAAGTTTGGTTTCCTGGAGAAAACAGGCATTGACCTGCCTGGCGAAGCCGTTGGCTATTTCTACAACGAAGAACAGTTGGCGGACAACAATACATACGGCACCAGCTATCTGACGTCTGCTTCTTTTGGACAGACCTTTAAAATCACGCCGGTTCAGTTGGTCACAGCCATCTCCGCCGTGGTCAATGGTGGCTATTTGATGGAACCTTACATTGTGGATCAAGTGTTAGACGACGACGGCAACGTGGTGGAACAGCATGAGACCACTGTGGTGCGCCAGGTTATCAGCGAGGAGACTTCTTCCATTATGCGCACCATGTTGGAGAGTGTGGTTACAGAAGGCACCGCCAGCAATGCTGCCACCATTGGTTACGCCGTAGGCGGGAAAACCGGCACTTCTGAAAAAATCGACGTCTTCGATGAAAACGGTGTGGCGGTTGAAGATAAAATCGTCTCCTTTGTAGGTGTCGCCCCCATTGACGACCCTCAATATGTGGTGTTGGTGGCACTGGATACCCCATCCACCGCCACAGGTTACTACATCTCCGGCGGCATTATGGCGGCACCAACCGTCCGCGATGTGTTCACCGACATTTTGCCTTACCTGGGCATCGAACCAAACTATGAAGGGGAGAGTCTTTCCAGTATCAACATTGCAACGCCAAACGTCACAGGCTTGGCGCTGGCAGAGGCCATCACCACGACCACCAATGCTGGGCTTAGCTACCGGGTTGTAGGCGATGGCGGTACGGTCACTGACCAGATTCCATCGGCTGGCTGGGAAATCCCCGGCGAGTCCCAAATGGTCTTCTATCTGGGCGAAGAAAAGCCCACAGAAGGGGTTGTGGTGCCGGACTTCACCGGACTTGGCACCGTCCAAGTCAACGACCTCGCCGTGGAACTGGGGATTTACGTCCAGGCCAAGGGCACAGAAAATACAGGTAGCGCTGTCAGCGTCACCTATCAAGACTATGAAGCAGGAATGGAAGTGCCACTGGGCACCACCGTTACCGTTGAATTTACCGACCACAGCGCACAAGATTAAAAGGAAGTGTCATCTATGAAATTAGCAGAACTTTTACAGGGCGTTGCTGTTTTGAGCGCCAATGCACCTATGGACATGGAAATCGGTGGCGTTTGTTACGATTCTCGCAATACCAAAGTGGGGGATATGTTCGTCGCCGTCACTGGATTTGCCGTGGATG
>JAWXUJ010000337.1:0-2104 GCA_044432765.1 Eubacteriales bacterium
CCATTTTTTCGACTGCAAAATTTTGAAATAATGTATAAAATATCCTTACATGGAACTTCCATGTAAGGATATTTTTTTGCACGAAAGGAGAACCGTCCATGACCAGTTTTGTACAGGACAAGCAACTGACCATCGATTTACAGGGCGAGATTGACCATCACCGCGCCAAACAAATCATGGAGGACATTCGAGAAAAGGTGGACAACTATCTGCCCAATCGGTGTATTTTAGACTTCCAAGAGGTGTCTTTTATGGATTCCAGTGGCATCGCCATTGTCATTCACGCCCTGCGCCACATGAACCAGCTGGGTGGCAAATTGACACTGCGGAACATCCCTGCTCAGCCCATGAAGGTGCTCAAAGCCGCAGGCATCCAAAAATTAACCGCCATCCAAGAAAGGACAACGCCATGAAATATGAAAACTACATACAGCTGGAGTTTCCCAGTAAATCCGTCAATGAGGGCTTTGCCCGTGCTGCTGTGGCCTGTTTCGCCGCCCAACTGGACCCTACCATGGACGAGCTAGGGGACATCAAAACCGCTGTCTCTGAGGCCGTCACCAACGCCATCGTCCACGGTTATCCGGACACCATCGGCATCATACAAATCAAGGCGCGGATTTTGCCAGAAAACATCCTGGACTTGACCATCAAGGACAAAGGTCGAGGCATCGACGATGTGGATATGGCGCGGACACCTCTGTTCACCACCGGAGGCGGGGGACGTTCCGGCATGGGCTTCACCATCATGGAGAGTTTTATGAACGACCTGCGGGTCACCTCCAAGGTGGGCAAGGGAACCACCGTCCATATGCGCCGAAAAATCGTGAAACGAGGGGAGCGATGAGTGCCAACCTTTTGGAGTTGGTGGAAAAATCCCAAAATGGCGATCGGGATGCCACCGAGCAGTTGGTGGTGGAAAATGGTGGCCTAATCTGGTCCATCGCCCGCCGGTTTTTCGGCAGAGGGGTGGACCCGGACGACCTGTATCAGTTGGGGTGCGTGGGTTTTTTAAAAGCCATCGCCGGCTTCGACACTGCCTACGGCACCCAATTTTCCACCTACGCTGTCCCCAAAATAGCAGGAGAAATCCGCCGTTTCCTCCGGGACGATGGAGCAGTCAAAGTCAGTCGCACCTTGAAAGAGCGCGCTACCACCATCAAAATGACCCGCCAAATCCTAATGAGTCAACTGGGCAGAGAGCCGAGCGTATCCGAATTGGTAGAGGCCACAGGCTTCACCTCCGAGGAAATCGCCACCGCAGAAACTGCCACTACTGCCACGGAGTCCATCCATCGGGAAAACGGCGGGGAGGGCTTCACCCTAGAGGCCGTCCTGACAACCGGTAACCCAGAGGAGGACATGATTGAGCGCATCGCCCTAAACGAGGCCATCGCCAAGCTCCCCGAGCGGGACAAGGCGGTCATTTCCCTTCGGTACTTCCGAGGGCTTACCCAGGACAAAACTGCCAAAATTCTAGGTGTTTCCCAAGTCCAGGTGTCCCGCATTGAGAAAAAAGCCATCGCCCAACTTCGTGCCTACTTTTAGCTTGCAAATTTGGCGAAAATCGTATAAAATAGAGATAAGACTACGATAGTTAGAATGGGTGAGTTTATGATGATTGAATATGAAGAACGATTTTTAGAGTTACGGCGGGAACTGATTGCCCGCCGTTTTTCAAACCTGAACAAAGAACAACAACGCGCCGTCCTTGCCACAGAGGGGCCATTGCTCCTACTGGCAGGCGCAGGCTCCGGCAAGACCACGGTGCTGATTCACCGGATTGCCAACCTGCTCCGTTTCGGCAGTGGCGCCGACTCCTGCGAAATTCCGTCTTACATCACCGAAGAAGATGTGGATTTTTTGGCCTGGTACTTAGACACCATGGAGGAAGGTGCCGCCCAGCGGGCTGACAGCCTTTGTGCCGTGAATCCCGCCGCCCCCTGGAGCATCATTGCCATCACCTTCACCAACAAGGCCGCCGGGGAGCTAAAAGATCGCCTGGAGCAGATGCTGGGCCCTGCCGCTTTGGACGTATGGGCCATGACCTTCCACGCCGCCTGCTGTCGGATTCTTCGCCGAGACATCGAACGGTTGGGCTACT
>JAWXUJ010000338.1:0-2103 GCA_044432765.1 Eubacteriales bacterium
CAAAAATTAGGCAATGCCAGCTCCACCCTCATCGGAGACGTCATCGAGTCCCAATTCAAAGCGGCCTACAACCCCAACCTGGGCGCCGCCATGTCTCTGGTGCTCATGCTCCTCATCTTTGTCTGTGTCAGCCTCATGAACCGATTCTCTGGCGAAGACGGTGAAGGGAGCGTGATGATGTGAAGAATTTCAACCGTGTTTTCACCGTTTTGGTCTTCGTGTTTCTCTACATCCCCATGATTGTCCTCCTGGTGGCATCTTTCAACCAAGGCAACGACATCGCCGTGTGGAAGGGCTTCACCTTCGCCCAATACGGCGAGCTATTCCGGGACAGTTCCCTGCTGGAACTCCTGCGCAACTCTCTGATCATCGCCGTTTTGTCCAGTTTCATCGCCACCGCCTTGGGCACCATGGCGGCACTGGGCATCCATTCCATGCGTGGAAAACTGCGTAAGGGCATTATGGCTGTGACCAACATTCCGTTGACCAACCCGGACATTGTCACCGGTGTGTCTCTAGCGTTGCTCTTCGCCTTCACCGGAACCATGTTGAAAATCAACTCGATTCTCGGCTTTTGGACCCTTTTGATTGCCCACACCACCTTCAATCTGCCCTATGTCATTCTGTCGGTCATGCCGAAATTGGGACAGATGGATCCAGATTTGCGGGATGCCGCCCTGGACTTGGGCTGTACCCCCATTCAAGCCTTTTTCAAGGTCATCATCCACGAAATTTCTCCTGGCATCGTCTCTGGCGCCCTGATGGCATTCACCATGAGCCTGGACGACTTTGTCATCAGCTACTTCGTCACCGGCTCCAGTTTTGTCACACTGCCTGTGGAGCTGTACAACTACACAAAAAAACCACTACACCCCAAAATCTACGCATTGTTCTCCCTCATGTTCCTGGCCATTTTGCTGGTCATGGTGGTGATGAACCTGCTACAGATGAAGGACATCAAATCCACCCGCGCTCGGGTGAAATTAAATAAAAGGACTGGTATTCAAAATTGAAAAAACTCGCATTACTCTTAACTCTGATCATGGCACTGACCATTATCCCTGTCTCCGCCGCCGACAATGACACCATCACTGTTTACAACTGGGGTCAATACATCTCCGACGGCACTGACGGCTACATTGACGTCATCGAAGCATTCACCGAAGAAACCGGCATCAAGGTCAACTATGTGACCTATGACAGCAATGAAACCCTGTACACCAAGCTGAAAACTGGCGGTGCCAACTACGACGTGATCATCCCCTCCGACTACATGATTGGCAGAATGATTGCAGAAGATATGCTGGAACCCCTAAACTTCGATAACATCCCCAACTATCAATACATCGATGAAACCTTCCATAGCCCCTCCTATGACCCTGATGATATGTACTCCGTCCCCTACACCTGGGGCACTGTAGGTCTCATCTACAACACCAAGTACATCCAGGACGAAATCACCTCCTGGGATGCCCTGTGGAACGAAGACTATGAAGGCAAAATCCTCATGTTTGACAACAGCCGCGATGCCTTTGGCATTGCCGAGCTTTTGAATGGTCACTCCATCAACACCACCGATTCCGCCGAATTGGAGGCCGCTGCCGACCTGCTGAAAGACCAAAAACCTTTGGTGCAAAGCTACGTCATGGATCAGATTTTTGACAAAATGCAACGGGAAGAGGCATGGATTGCCCCCTACTACGCAGGCGACTTCCTACTGATGGCAGAGGAAAACCCCAACCTGGCATTCGCACTCCCCGACGAAGGCTTCAATATGTTTGTGGATGCCATGTGTATTCCCAAGGGCGCAGAGAACAAAGAGGGTGCAGAAGCCTTCATCAATTTTATCTGTGACCCTGAAATCTCCGGCGAAAACCTGGAGTGGTTGGGCTACTCCACCCCTATCTCCGCCGCAAAAGAGTTTATGGACCCTGAAGTGGCAGAAAGCCCTGTGGCCTATCCTGACGATTCCGTCCTGGAAAACGGCTCCAGCTTCCTGAACCTGACCACCGAGGCCAACCAAGAGATGGAAGCCCTGTGGCTAGACGTGAAAACCGCCGGCACTGACACCAACCTGTACATGATTCTGGGCGGTGTTGCCGC
>JAWXUJ010000339.1:0-2102 GCA_044432765.1 Eubacteriales bacterium
CCGCCTATCCGATGCAGAGGTGCTCTACTTCGACCCCTCCATCACCTATATTGCCCCATTGAAGGACAAAAAAGCCAAGGAAAAAGTAAAAGCCTACAAGCAATCAGGGGAAAAGGTGCAGGAAAATATCACCGTCTACAGCCTGCCACCCATCCTGCCCTTTTTTGCCAAGTTTCGTTGGATTAACCGTATCAATCAGAAGAAAATCGCCAAGTTTGTCACCAAAAAAATGGAGGAACACGGCTTCCAAAACCCTGTCCTCTGGACGTACAACCCCATCTCTGCCGACGCGGTGGACTACATTCCCCATAGCGGTTTGGTCTACGACTGCGTCGACCGCCACTCGGCCTATGGTGGCCTGATGAACCCCGACCTGGTGGACACCATGGAACTGGACTTGGCGCGGGGCGCGGACATGGTCTTCGCCACGGCGCTGGGGCTTTGCGAAAGATTGCAAACCGTCAACCCCAAGGCCAACTTCATCCCCAACGGCGCCAACTACCCCCGTTTCTCCCAAGCCGCCCAGCCCCAACCTTGCCCAGTGGAATTGCAGACCTTGGACAAGCCAATTTTAGGCTTCGTCGGTGCCTTGCAGGAGTGCATCGCCTATGACTATTTGGAATATGCCGCCCAAAACCGCCCCGATTGGAACTTTGTGTTCATCGGTCGGAAAAGCGTGGGGGTGGACTTGTCCAAGTTGGAATCCCTGCCCAACTGCCACTTTTTGGGGCTGAAACCCAATGAGGATTTGCCCAAGTACATGGCGCAGTTTGACGTGTGCCTGAACCTGTTCGCCACCAGTGACCTGAGCAAGGATGTCAGTCCTCTGAAATTCTATGAATATCTTGCCACCGGCAAGCCCATCGTCTCCACCAGACAGCCCGACCAAGTGTTGGACTTCGCCCATATCATCCAAATCGCCGGGAGCAAAGAGGAATTTGTGACCCAGTGCGAAGTCGCCATCACCGATGTGTTGCCAGAACACACAGAGGCCCGTTTGGATGCTGGCAAAGCCAGCTCCTGGGACTCCCGTGTGGAACAAATGGAAGAAATTTTACGAAACGAAGGGATTTTTAAATAAGATAGAAACACGAAAACATATGCGCCTACTGGCTTATGACTACAGCCAAAGTGGTGCCTATTTTGTGACCATTTGCACCCTGCAACGGCAGTGCGTTTTGTCGGAAATCCGTAGGGGTGGGGTTCTACCCCACCCTTTGGGCAGTGTGGTCATGGAGGAGCTTAAATGGTTGGAGAAACGGTATCCCAAACCCATTGCGATGGATGGAAAAAACAGGGAATTAAATAAAAATTCGGGGCTTGCGCCCCGAATTTTTTCGTTTACCCGCAGGTGGTGTATTGGTTGGAGCAGGTGTTGTCGCAACCCACTGGGAAGAAGGAGCGCAGAGGGAACTGGACTTTGCTGAACAGTTCGCAGGGATCCTCCTCGTTGCCACCGGAGCAGGAGCAGTCCTTTTTGGGGATGCAGTAGTCGTAGGTGGGAATCAGCAGTTGGGTGTCCCGCTCAATGCGGATGATGGAGAATTGACCCACGGTGACGTAAAGTCGTTTGGTTTCGCCACTGAGCACCAGTTCACTGTCGAAACAGCCACAGATGGAGGCTGGCAAATCCACCAAATCGCAGTCGGTGCGACAGCAGTTGCAAACGTCCACCACTTTACTGGACAGAATCATAGGGTCAACCACTTCCACAATGGCATCGGGCTTGTTGCAGGTCATCATGGTGCGTTGGTCGATGGAGTCGCCGATTTTACTGGAGAAGATTTTGGTGTTGCCCTCCCCACCGCAGAGGATGACCCGCTTGGAGAACACAGCCAGACCACTGATGGTGGTGGGGCGGGTGCCACCGACGATGACATCGGCCAGAATACGGTAGTAAAACGTTATGTCCACGGAGTAGTGACCACAGCTAAAGGGAACGGTTTCGACGTCCAAACCGACGTGGAGTAGTTCGGCGCAGCGGGCTTTGGCATTGGTGGCGCAGTCCAGAATACCTTGGGATTCGCGGGTCAGGTAGACGCGCAAGTCCTCAATGCAGTCTTTGTCGATGCAGGCATCACAGATTTTCTTGGTGTGAATGC
>JAWXUJ010000340.1:0-2100 GCA_044432765.1 Eubacteriales bacterium
AAAACGGCATCACCCAAGGTATGGCAGACAGCACCTTTGGTTCTGGTAACACCTGCACGCGCGCCCAAATCATCACATTCCTGTGGCGCGTTGCCGGCTCTCCGGAAATGGAAGGCTCCCACAATTTCAGTGATGTGGATCTCGATTCCTATTACCAACAACCCCTTCTCTGGGCCATGGAACTGGGCATCACCACCGGTATGTCAGACGATTCCTTCGCCCCAGATGCGCCCTGCACCAGAGGGCAAATCGTCACCTTCCTCTACCGATATCTGGTCTAATTTTGTAACCATGACTTCCCTATTTTGCTGAAAAAAGCCAGATTGGCAACCTTTTTTAGGGGCCAATCTGGCTTTTTAATACTTTTTGACACCCATGATTCTCACATGGCAGAGCTGCGCTCTGTGGGACTATCGCCCATGCCAATGCCGTATAGCTGCATCTCAATGAACCCTACTCTGGCGCACCTGTTCAAACCGAGTATAATAGTTGGCCCCTGAACACTGACCTTGATACTGATTGACTTGCGCGTGTAAGGCAGCTCTGGTTTTCTCGCCCCATTCTTCTCGGTTCACCACACGGGTGGTGCCCAACTCAATGGATTTGTTTACACCGCTTTGAATAGCGGTCAATCGCTGAACGGCGGCATCCAAATAGCGGGGTGGGATGTGGACATCCAGATTGGCCCGGAGGGTTTCCGGGGTAATGCTCATCAAATGCTGATAGAACTCCCGATCTATAACAGGTATCACACAACGTCCCAGGTCATTGAGTACGCCACGGATATGGCCTCTGGATTCCGTAATGGGATACTCCAAACCGAACGCCATATCGTTGTCGATGGCGTGGATATCTGTAAACTTCATCCCCCGTTCTTTCTGGACACCCTCGTGAAAAATGTTGTCCACGTGACGATCGACTTGACCGCAGATGTTGTCTAAAAATTGCAGGTTGATCAGTTGCCGTTGGAAGTCACCGGTGTATTCATCTCCGTTATAGCGCTGCAGTTTTGGCAATTTGGTGAACGCCATTCCGCGGGCCCGTTCCATGGCGAATCCCTCTTTGGTTTCCCCATTTCGTACGATATTGGCCTTTTCGCTCCGCGCCACCTGATTGCTCATACCCAGCAGTTGGGCTACTCGCGTGGTTGCCAAGTTGCGCTGGGTCAGTTGCTCACCAGACTCAATGTTTGCATTGGCAGCCACATTCTTGGTCATAATGACCTTGTCAAAGGTCACCAAATGCTTGTGGGCACGAATCAAAATCATACCCTCTTCCTCTGATACGCCCATATTTCTAAAATGGAGACGTAGTCGAGCCATGACGGTTTCCTGTTTGAGCACTTCTATCATCGCTGGGTCATTTTGGCTAACACCGCGCTCTACAGCTTTTTTATCATAGGTCACATTGGCGGCGATGCGTGCCTGTCGCTGATCCAACATTTGTTCCCAACTCTCGGGAAGTTCATTCGCCACTTTATCCCTTAACAACTGCAGATGGAAGGAGCCCAATAAATTCACTTTTTTATTTTTGACAGTGCGAGTTTGCCCCGCTTTTTTGATGTATTCCACTTCCTGTTCGGTGCCTTCGATGTGCTTCCAAGTGTCCGTCAATAATTCCCTCTCATCAAGGGATTGAATCTCCTCATCCTCTTTGAAAAAGGTGTCTTCAAAGGTGACAACGGTGCTCAACTGTCCACCGGTGAGGCCGGTTGTTTTTCCATCCAGATTGATGGTACGCGCCAAGCCGCTCCGTTCAAACAGTTGGTTCCATGTGACAGATTCGCCACTCTTTTTCGCCAAATACGCTTCATCAGACAGGCGGAGTTTGGCAGATTGGCAGGATTCTTGTATGTTGGCCAAGGCGGCTTCCATGTTTGCGCTTTGGCTTTCGGTAAAGCTGGCATCGTATTGTTTCACAGTGGCACAGGCCTCTTTCAGTTTTTGAGACATCATACCCACCATGGTCTGTACGATGTTCAGGTGAGTGGCGAAACTCTGGTCGTCTAGCTTTACAGCTTTGGTACTATAGGTAATCAATCCTGCGCCCATGGACTGGGCAGACAGAAGGGTTTTTTCAGCTCTTCCTGCTGTTGCTCTG
>JAWXUJ010000341.1:0-2088 GCA_044432765.1 Eubacteriales bacterium
ACCTTCCAGTTGGCGAAGCAGTTCCTTTTGCTCTTTGGACAGCCCCTTTGGTGTGACCACCTTGATGGTGACCAACTGGTCGCCACGGTTTTTGTAGCCCACAAAGGGAATTCCTTTGCCCTTGAGACGGAAAACGGTGCCTGTTTGGGTGCCTTCTGGCATGGAGTAGGCTATGTTGCCATCCAAAGTTTCCACCTTCAGCTGGGCGCCCAGCGCGGCTTGGGTGAAGGACACTGGAATTTCGCAGTGCACTGTGGTTCCCTCTCTGGTGTAGTAGTGGTGGCGCTTGATGGAAACTTCCACCAGCACATCCCCTCTGGGGCCACCGTTGGTGCCCTGGTTACCCTCGCCACGGACGCGAACGGATTGGCCGTTGTCCACACCTGCAGGGATTTTGACGGAGATTTTCTTATTGCGACGAACCAAGCCTTTGGATTTACAGGTGGGGCAGGGCTCTTTGATGATTTTGCCCGTACCACGGCATTGGGGGCAGGTGGTTTGCTGGGCGAATGTACCGAATGGAGTCTGCTGGTTGGTGCGGACAGTACCCGCGCCGCGGCAGTAGGAACAGGTGTCGGCTGTGGTGCCCGCTTTGGCACCAGAACCGCCACAGGAGGCGCAAGTTTCAATGACGCCAACGGTGATTTCCCGCTCCACGCCAAAGGCGGCCTCTTCAAAGGTCAGCTCCACCCGGGCTTCGATGGTCGCGCCCCGCTGTGGCGCGTTGCGACGGCTGGCACCGCCACCGAAGGCACCGCCAAACAGATCGCCAAAAATATCGCCGAATCCTTCAAATCCTCCGCCGAATCCACCACCGCCGTAGCCACCGCCACCGCCGTAGTTGGGGTCAACCCCTGCGAAGCCGTATTGGTCATAGCGGGCTTTTTTGTCTGCGTCAGACAGCATTTCATAAGCCTCGTTGACCTCTTTAAAGTTCTCTTCTGCCACCTTGTCGCCGGGGTTTTGGTCGGGGTGGTATTTCATGGCCTTTTTGCGGTAGGCCTTCTTAATTTCACTGTCAGACGCGTTTTTCTCCACGCCCAACACCTCGTAATAGTCACGTTTATCTGCCAAAGGGTTCACCTCATTCTGAATTAGGAGTTAGGAATTGGGAGTTAGGAGTTGTTGTGTGGATATAACTCCTAACTCCTAATTCCTAACTCCACACTAAATTCCAAGGGTGGCACGCCACCCTTGGAATTTTGATAAATCTTAGTCGACCACTTCGTAGTCAGCGTCGACCACACCGTCGTCTGGTGCGCCGCCGGGTTGACCGCCCATGTTGGGGTCGCCTTGGGGGTTTGCTTGTGCGTACAGCTTTTCGGACACGGCATAGAATGCCTTTTGTGCTTCATCGGTGGCAGTTTTGATGGCCTCGATGTCGCTACCCTTCATGGTTTCTTTCAGCTTTTCGATGGCTGCAACCACTGGAGCGGTTTCCTCTGCAGGAACCTTGTCGCCCAGGTCTGCCAAAGTCTTTTCGGTTTGGTAGACCACTTGGTCAGCGGTGTTGCGGGTGTCCACTTCGTCCTTGCGAGCCTTGTCTTCTGCGGCGAATTGCTCGGCTTCTTTCACAGCCTTGTCGATGTCGTCGGTGGACAGGTTGGAAGAGGAAGTGATGGTGATTTTTTGCTCTGCACCAGTGCCCAAATCCTTGGCGGAGACGTTGACAATGCCGTTGGCATCGATGTCGAAGGTGACTTCGATTTGTGGCACACCGCGGGGAGCGGAGGCGATGCCAGTCAGTTGGAACTTGCCCAAAGACTTGTTGTAGGCAGCCATTTCACGTTCGCCTTGGAGGACGTGAACTTCAACGGAAGTTTGACCGTCAGCGGCAGTGGAGAAGATTTGAGACTTCTTGGAAGGAATGGTGGTGTTCCGGTCGATGAGACGGGTGAACACACCGCCCATGGTTTCGATGCCCAGGGACAGGGGAGTAACGTCCAACAGAAGCAGTCCCTTGACATCGCCACCGAGAACGCCACCTTGGATGGCGGCACCGACGGCAACGCATTCGTCAGGGTTGATGCCCTTGAAGCCCTCTTTGCCAGTGATGGACTTGACGGCATCTTGGACAGCGGGGATACG
>JAWXUJ010000342.1:0-2073 GCA_044432765.1 Eubacteriales bacterium
CTTGCCGTCGCCACAGACCACTTCCAGTCCTTTTTTTGTCAAAGCGATGGGTGTGCCAGGGGCAACATCGCTGGTTTTATCGCTGTATTCTGCCCGCCAGATTTTGAACTGGGTATCGGCAAACACGGAGGTTGCCACAGGCCAGGGAATCAGGCCACGTACCTGGTCCACCACGTTGCGGGCAGTGCCTTCCCACTTGATGGGGGCATCTTCCTTGGTCAGCATGGGCGCGAAAGTAGCCTTAGAATGGTCTTGCACCTCCCGGTTGACGGTACCGTTCTTAAAATGCTTCACCGTGTCCGCCAGAAGACCTGCGCCGATTTCTGCTAACCGTGCCAGCAGCTCTTCGGAGGTTTCCATGGGGTCGATGGGGGTTTTGCGAACTTCAATCATATCGCCGGCATCCATTTCCGCAGACATATACATGGCGGTCAGGCCGGTTTCGTCCAGGCCGTTGAGGATGGCCCATTGGAATGGTGCGGAACCGCGCAGATCGGGCAAAATGCTGGCGTGGATATTGACACAGGCCACAGTTGGCACATCCAACACCCGTTGAGGCAGGATTTTGCCGTAGGCCACCACCAGAATCAGGTCGGGTTTCAAGTCCCGCAACTGGTTCATGACGGCGTCGTCTTTGAAGGTGGTGGGCTGGAACACCGGCAATCCCACAGACTGGGCGTATTCCTTGACCTCGCTCATGGCCATTTTCATGCCACGGTTTTTGGGGGTATCCGGCTTGGTGTAGACACCGACCACGTTGTTGCCGTCCTCCACCACACGTTGGAGACAGCACCGGGAGATGTCAGGGGTGCCCATAAACACAATTCTCATGCCTCATCCTCCTCGTATTCTTCCTCTTCTTGGGACATGGCTTCCAATTCCTCGGCAGTCAAGTAACGCTCCACCTTTTCGGTATAGAGGTGACCGTCCAAGTGCTCAATTTCGTGGAGAAATGCACGTGCCATCAGCTCTTCGCCGGTGACTTCGTACCACTCACCATCCCGGTCTTGAGCACGCACGGTGACCACATTTGCGCGGGTGACCATGCCGTATTTCCCAGGGACGCTGAGACAGCCTTCCACGTCGGTTTGGGTGCCACTTTCGGAGAGAACCTCCGGATTGATCAGTTCCAAAACCTCGGTGCCACCGTCTACAATGGCGATTCGTTTCAAAATACCCACCTGTGGAGCCGCCAGGCCGACACCATTGGCCTCGTCCATGGTATCCAGCATATCGTCTAACAGGGTGTGCAATCTCTCGTCAAATTTGGTGACCGGACGGCACACCTTTCCCAGAATCGGGTCGCCTTCTTTTACAATGTTACGCAGTGCCATACTGGAACACTTCCTTTCTAGTGGTTGATATCAACAAAGGCACCAATGCCTTTGCTCTGTTTTTGTTTTGTGAAAAATATGAGAACCTGGGATACCATGTCCCGCATGGTTTTTGAGTTTTCTCCACAGAGGGTCAGCTGGTACCGGTACAGGTTGTTTACTTTGGAAATAGCCTCGGCTGTAGGGCCAAGTAGAATCACGGAGAGGACGCTGTAAGATTCTTGGGACAAGGCACTCTCCACCAGACTGCGGAAATAGTCGGCACTTTGGCGGACATGGTTTTCGTACAAACCGGAAAAATGGACGATAAACAGTTGGGCAAAGGGCGGACACATCCGCAGTTTTCGCAACTGGATTTCCATTTGGTAGAACTGCTCGTAGTCCTGTTTTGCCGCCAGGGCGATGACCGCGTGTTCCGGAGTCATGGTCTGAATCACGGCAGAGCCAGGGTGCTTGCCCCGACCAGCTCGTCCGATGACCTGGGCAATCATGGAGAAGGTCTGCTCCGCCGCCTTGTAATGTGGGGTGTAGAGCATGGTGTCTCCATCCAGAACGCCAACCAGGGTAACATTTTCAAAATCCAAACCTTTTGTCACCATTTGTGTCCCAATCATCACTGGAATTTGGTCTTTTTCAAATCGTTCCAGGATTTTCTCATGGGAGTTGGCGGCGGAGATGGTGTCTCCATCCATCCGCAAGATGGGGGTATCGGGGAACTGGCACGCCAATTCCTCCTGGG
>JAWXUJ010000343.1:0-2068 GCA_044432765.1 Eubacteriales bacterium
TCGTCTTGGTACTTCCCCACCAACTCCATCACAGGGTATTCCCGGGCGGTGTCGATGCGGATATAGGGATAGCCCTTGCCGTCCTTCAAAAGGATGTTATACTTGGGCATATGGCGCTTGATCAGGGAACATTCCAGCACCAGTGCTTCAAATTCAGAGCGAGCCAAAATGGTATCGAAGTGATGGATTTGAGAAACCATCTTCCTGGTTTTCAGGCTGTGGTTTGCCGTGTCTTGGAAGTAGGACGAAACGCGGTTTTTCAGTTTTTTCGCCTTGCCAACGTAAATAATGGCGCCTTGCTTGTCCGTCATCAGATAAACACCCGGCTCCAGAGGCAAAGTTCTCGCCTTGTCCTTCAGTTCTTCCCAGGTCAAATCCGTCACCTCCTTGTATGGAAAAAACCGCCCCAATGGATTGACCATTGAGGCAGCGTATGTCCCATTGAATTAGAACACTTCTTTTACCAGCATATCAGAAAGAGCCGCCACAGCGTCCTCTTCATCAGCGCCTTCGGCAATGATGGTCACGCTTGTACCCTTGGTGATGCCCATAGACAAGACACCCAAAAGGCTCTTGGCGTTGATTCTACGTTCTTCGACTTCAACCCAAATGCTAGACTTGTACTCGTTGGCCTTTTGGATAAAGTAAGTAGCTTGCTTGTTGTGAAGACCAGATTCACATTTGACAATCGATTGTTTCATAAACATATGGTGTCACTCCTCTTTTTATGATTGGTGTTTCCGTTTGCTCTCCTTATATCATAAGCAAAAATCCCTAAAAAGTCAATAAAAATTTAGCGAATATGGAAAATTAAAATTCCACAATGGTCACACCGTCTTCACCTTCGCCAAATACACCCAGTCTATAGGACTTAATGGTACGCATTTTTTTTAGGTTTGCATGGACGGCTTTGCGCAAAACGCCAGTTCCCTTGCCGTGAATGATGCGCGCAGTGGGCAAATTGCTCAAAATTGCCGCATCTAGGAACTGCTCCATCACATTGATGGCCTCCACCGCATCCATGCCCCGCAAATCCACTTCGCTGGGAGCAACGGTGTTGCGAAGTTCTCGTTTTGACCGCTCAATGATCTTTTTCACCGACTGTTGTTGTTGATTTTCCAGAAGGTAGACCTCGCCAGGCTTGGCGGTGATCTTCATAATGCCGGCTTGGAGCTGCATGGATTTGTCCTTGTTGATGGACAAAACCGTGGCTTTGGAGCCGAATTTTAGAAGTTCCACCGTGTCCCCTACCATGATTTCTCGGGTGGGCTTTGGACGGACGACCTGTTCTTTTTTTGGTGCCAATTTGTCCTCAGCTTCATTCAAACCGCGTCGAAGTTCGGCCTGTTTGGCATTGATGCCCTGAGCATCGGCTACGTCCTTCATCTGCTTGCGGAGTTTTTTCAGTTCGTCGTAAGTGGTATTTGCCGTATGGCGGGCTTCTTCGATAATCCGCTGGGCTTCTGCTCTGGCGGCGGCGGTGGCTTTGTCACGCTCTTTTTTGATTTCTGCGTGGTATTTTTCCGATTGGATTTTCGCCTGTTCCATCTCCCCTTTCAGCCGTTGGGCTTCCAGTTTAGCCTTTTCCATAGATTGGCGCTGCTCCTCTAATTGGTTCAATACATCTTCAAAATTCTTATCGTTTTCACTGACCAAATCACTGGCCTTCTTGATGATGATTTCGGAAAGTCCCAACCGTTTGGAGATGGCGAAGGCATTGGACTTGCCTGGTATGCCGATGAGGAGCTTGTAGGTGGGGCGCAGTGTTTGTACGTCAAATTCACAGGAAGCGTTGGACACCATGCCAGTACGCATGGCATACAGTTTCAGCTCCGCATAGTGAGTGGTGGCGGCTACCATGGAGCCGGTTTTCCGGCAGTATTCAATGATGGCAATGGCAAGAGCGGCCCCTTCTGCCGGGTCGGTGCCAGCGCCCAGTTCGTCAAAGAGTACCAGGGTGCCTTTGCCACAGCAGTCCATAATTTCCACAATATTTTTCATGTGGGAGGAAAATGTGGACAGGGATTGTTCGATGGATTGCTCGTCACCAATATCGGCGAGAACCCGG
>JAWXUJ010000344.1:0-2055 GCA_044432765.1 Eubacteriales bacterium
ATCTTGGGCTACAAGCACTATCCCGACGACGTTGTTTCCATGTTCGTCCAAAAGGCCATCGAAAACGGCATGGACATCATCCGTATCTTTGACGCACTGAACGACACCGAAAACATGAAAACCGCCATTGAAGCCTGTAACAAATTCGGTGGTCTGGCTTCCGGCACCCTGTCCTACACCACTTCCCCTGTCCACACCCTGGACAACTATGTGAAGCTGGCAAAGGAACTGAAAGTCATGGGCGTTGGCTCCATCTGCATCAAGGACATGGCTGGCATCATGGGTCCCCAAGAAGCATATGACCTGGTCTCTGCTTTGAAAGATGCCATGCCTGAAATGCTGGTCGATCTGCACACCCACTCCACCACTGGTTTGGCCTTTATGACCTACCTGAAGGCTGTGGAAGCTGGCGTTGATGTCATCGACACCGCAATCTCCCCCATGTCCGGCGGTACTTCCCAACCTGCCACCGAAACCCTGGCCTATGCACTGAACCAACTGGGCTACGGCAACGACCTGAACGACGACTGCCTGTCCGAAATGGCCACCTTCTTCAAGGGTGTCCGCGCTGACTTCCTGAAAGACGGCACCTTGGACCCTGTCTCCTTGGCCACCGATACCAAGTGCCTGACCTATCAAGTTCCCGGCGGTATGCTGTCCAACCTGCTGAGCCAACTGAAGGCCATGAACGCTTCCGATCGTTTTGACGAAGCTCTGACCGAAGTTCCCGCTTGCCGGAAAGACCTGGGTTATCCCCCACTGGTTACCCCAATGTCCCAAATGGTCGGCGTCCAAGCTGTGCAAAACGTCTTGGCTGGCGAACGCTACAAGAACGTCTCCAAAGAAGTTCTGTCCTTCTGCAAAGGCGAATACGGCACCCCCCCTGCTCCCATCGATCCCGAAATCCGCGCTAAGATTTTGAAGGGCGAAACCCCCATCGAAGGTCGCTATGCCGACACCTTGGCTCCTGCTTTCGAATCCACCAAAAAGGAACTGGGCGACATGGTTCGCTGCGACGAAGACGTTCTGTCCTACATCGCATTCCCACCTCTGGCTGAAAAATACTTCGAGAAGCGTAAAGCCGACGAAGAAAAAGTTGCTACATACACCATCGAAGAAGCATAAGGAGGCGCATTATGCCAATGTTTAATGTTTTAGCCGCCACTGTCACTTCGGACACTTCCCTGATCAACATCGGTGCAGCTGACACCACCGCCTATGCCCTGTTGGGCTACGCTGTGGTCTTCACTGGCCTGGTCGCCCTGATTATCGTCATCACCATTATGGCAAAAATCATGGTCGCCGCCGCTGAGAAAAAAGCTGCCGCCGCTCCTGCCGCCGCCCCAGTGGTTGTGGAAGAAGCACCCAAAGAATTGGCGAAGGGTTCCGCTGGCGATGTCAAACTCTTTGATGTCCCCGACAGAGATGCCGCTATGATTATGGCAATCGTTGCCAACCAGATGAAGAAGCCACTCAACGAGCTGCGCTTCAAGTCCATTAAGGAGGTCAAGTGAGATGAAATATAAAGTTACTTTGAACGGCAAGACCTACGAAGTAGAAGTTGAAGCTGGCAAGGCTATGCTTTTGGATGAATACGAAGCATACGCTCCTGCTCCCGCTGTGGCTGCTGCTCCTGTGGCTGTTGCCGCTGCACCCGCTGCTGCTCCCGCAGCCGCTCCTGCCGCTGCCGCTGTGGCCGCTGGCGAAGTGGTTGCTTCCCCAATGCCCGGTAACATCCTGAAAGTGGAAGTTACCCAAGGTGCCGCTGTTAAGAAGGGTCAACTGCTGGTTGTCCTTGAAGCCATGAAGATGGAAAACGAAATCGTTGCACCTCGTGATGGCACCATCGCTCAGGTGGTCACCTCCAAGGGTGCGGTAGTCGATACCGGTGCGCCTTTGATCGTTTTGGCATAAGGGGGTAGTCATATGGATCTCCTAGGTACCCTGTCAAAACTCTTGACCGAATCCGGCTTCGCCGCTGGCGACTGGAAACAGTTTTTGATGATCGGCATTGCCTGTGTCCTGCTGTACATGGGCATTGTCAAGAAGTTTGAA
>JAWXUJ010000345.1:0-2046 GCA_044432765.1 Eubacteriales bacterium
AAGCATGGTGCTCCTCCTTTCGACCAGCCATCAAAAGGCTGATGGATGTGTTGTCAAAGGCTTCGGCCTTGTCCACTGCCATCAGCTCCCCTTTGTAGAGGACGCCGATGCGGTCACTGAGCTGGAACAGCTCGGACAATTCCGCGGAAATCAGCAAAACGGCCTTACCTTGGGCCCGCAGGTCCAACAGGGTGCGGTGGATGAATTGGATGGCGCCGATGTCCAATCCCCGGATGGGCTGGCAAGCCACCACCAGTTCTGGGTCTTTCAGCACTTCCCGACCCAACACAAATTTTTGTTGGTTGCCGCCGGACAGACCGCCTATGGGTTGTTTGGCTCCGGTGGTGACGGCGCGAACATCAAAGTCCTCCATGGCGCGGAGGCAGTTTTCTGCAAGAGCTTTGTGTTGAATCAAACCGTGTTTGATATAGGTATCAAAATACTGGTTGCCCAGTAGATAGTTGTCTGTAAGGGAAAAGTCGGGCAAAATGGCCCGCTTAAACCGGTCAGAGGGAATGTAGCCAATGCCGAATTTCTGTCTTTTTTGGGTGGAATGATTGGTGATGTCCATGGTTTTCAGGGAGATTTTACCCTCTTTGCACTTAGCAAGTCCCATGACCAGTTCTTCCAATTCCTTTTGACCGTTGCCCTCCACGCCGGCGATGCCAAAAATCTCACCGCCTCGAATCTGGAAGGACACAGGGTTTTGGGATTGGGGCAACAGGCGGATGTTTTCCAGGGAGAGTACCACGTCGCCCTTTTCGCTTTCTGGCTTTTCCAATTCCGCCTCCAAATCCCGACCAACCATCAGACTGGCCAAGGCGCGGGGGTTGGTGTCTGCCGTGGCAACGGTGGCGACGGATTGACCGCCACGGAGCACGGTCACAGCGTCGGAAACCTCCATGGTTTCGTGGAGTTTGTGGGTGATGAGGATGATGGTTTTGCCCTGCTTTTTCATGTCCAATAGGATGTCCAAAAATTGACGGACTTCCAGTGGGGTCAAAACGGCGGTTGGTTCATCCAAAATGATAATATCAGCGCCACGGTAGATGGTTTTCATAATCTCAACCCGTGACTTTAAACCGATGGAAAGTTCGGAAACTTTCTCATCCAGTGGTAAATCGAAGTGATAGCGGTCGGAAAGTTCCTGCACCGCGGCTTTTGCTTTTTTGCGATTGACGGTGACCCTGCCGGGTTCACTGCCTAAGATTACGTTGTCTAAAACGGATAGATTTTCCACCAACATAAAGTGTTGGTGAACCATGCCAATGCCCAAATCAAAAGCCTTGGGTGGGGTCATGTTGTGAATGGTGGTACCATTGATGGAGATGGTGCCTTGGTCGGCCTTGTAGAGACCGAAGAGAATCTTCATCAATGTGGTTTTGCCGGCTCCATTTTCGCCCAACAAACAGTGGATATCCCCTTGCTTAACCAGCAGTTCCACTTGGTTGTTGGCAGCCGCACCGCCGAAGCGTTTGGTGATGTTTTTCAATTCTACTGCAAACATAAATCCTCGCCTCATCTGTCAGAGTTTTGGAAAAAGGGATGAAAAACAGAGTGTGCCTTTCATCCCTTTCCGATTGTTTCGTTGATTAGCCTTCGTAAGTATTTTCAGCCAAGAAAGTTTCAATTTCTTCCATGGTTTCAGGAATGACCAGGTTGCCAGCGGCGATTTCAGCCTTGATGGCATCCACGATAGCCAGGTCGGCTTCGGAATAGGTCATGTTGGAGTTTTCAACTGCGTAGCCGCAGCCGTCGTTGGAGATGCCCAGGGTGGTGGTTGCGCCCATGTTCAGATCGTCGGTGACCATGGCGGACTTGACGATTTCAAAGGATGCAGTGTCCACACGCTTCATCATGCTGGCGACGATGGCATCTGGATCCAGGTGGTTTTGGTTGGAGTTACAACCGATGGCGTAGAAGCCACCTTCGCTTGCGCCTTGGAACACGCCCAGGCCAGAACCGCCAGCAGCGTGGAAGACGATTTCAGCGCCCTTGTTGTTTTGGCTCAAAGCGATTTCTTTTGCAGTGGTGGTGTCGCTGAAG
>JAWXUJ010000346.1:0-2036 GCA_044432765.1 Eubacteriales bacterium
ATCACGGCATCCTCCCAGGTGGCGCCGTCTACGACCACCGGAGCGATTTGCAAGGTTCCCGGGTTGGTCACTGCCGTGCCTGCCAGGTTGGAGAGCCGATCAAAGTGGGTTTCATTGATGATTTTGGGGTATTCCGCGTTGGTTTCCGGGTGGTCACCGTAGAATTTTTTGATGCACTTGTGAATCTCCGCCACCAGGGCTTCTCGGACGGATTCCTGCACCAAAATATAGTCGGGTGCCACGCAGGTCTGACCTGCATTCAAGAGTTTACCCCAAACAATTCGCTTGGCAGACAGGTGGATATTGGCGGTTTTATCCACAATACATGGACTTTTCCCACCCAATTCCAGTGCCACCGGTGTCAGGTGTTTGGCGGCCTTTTCCATGACCAATTTGGCAACTTTTGTGCCACCGGTGAAGAAGATGAAGTCGAACTGTTGGTCTAACAATGCCTGGTTTTCCTGACGACCGCCCTCCACCACGGCGATGTAGTCGTCTGGAAAAATGCTGAGGATTTTGGCGAGGATTTTGGTGGTGGCGGGAGAGTAGTTGGAGGGCTTCACCACCACGCAGTTGCCGGCGGCTATGGCGCCCACCAGGGGAGCTAGGCACAGTTGTAGCGGGTAGTTCCAGGGGGACATAATGAGAACGCAGCCGTAGGGGTCATATTGCACCCGGCTGATGGAAGGGAAATGGACAATGGGCGTCCCCCGCTTTTCCGCCTTGGAGAAGGTTTCCAGGTGTTTGATCATGTACTTCAGCTCGGTGTAGACCATGCTGATTTCTGTAGCATAGGATTCAAATTCCGACTTGTTCAGGTCGGTTTTCAGAGCCTCAAAAATCCCGGCCTCGTTGTCCTGGATGGCCTGGTACAACCGTTTTAGCTGAGCTTTGCGAAAAGATACGTCCAGGGTTTGTTTTGTGGCAAAGTAGGCCCGTTGGTCTGCCACCAAGTTTGTAATATCAGCCATTATCTACTCCTTTCAACTGTTGCAACACGGCTTTGAAGTCCTCTGCCGTCCAGATTACCGGCACTGGATAAAGGGGGTTGGCCTCGGCGCTACAACGGCGGGACAACACTTCTAAATCCTCAGTGCGAATCTGGGGCATGGTGGTTGGAATGTTCATGGTTTCATTCAGTTTTTCAATGTAGGCAATGACTGCCGCTGCCTTTTGAGCAGAGGTGGCACCCATGGGGCACAGCCCCAGATTTTCGGCGATTTCTGCCATAGGTTCCTGGATGGCATCGCCGTAGGCACGGAGCACCACAGGCAGGGCGATGGCATTTGCCAGGCCATGGGGGATGTGGTACAGGCCACCCACTGCGTGGGATATGGCATGGGCGTTGCCCACATAACCTTTGGTGAAGGCTCTGCCGGCGAAGAAGGCAGCGTAGAGCATATTCCGTCGGGCATCCAAATCGTCGCCCTGGTGATAGGCCTGCAACAGATTTTCCTGAATCAGCTTCATGGCGACGATGGCATCCCGCAACGTTCCCTTGGTGTTACTCTGTCCAATGTAGCACTCGATGGCGTGGGTCAGGGCATCCATGCCGGTGGTGGCGGTGATGTGAGGTGGCATAGAGACGGTCAGTTCCGGGATAAAGGCCACGTATTGGGGAATCAGGCAGGTGTCGGTCAGGGACAGTTTGGCATTGGTCACGTCGTCACTGATGATGGCGGCAACGGTGGTTTCACTGCCGGTACCCGCCGTGGTTGGAATCACCACCATAGGTGGCAGTTTTTTCAAGATTTTCAACACACCACTCATTTTATAGACGGATTGATTGGGCTTGACTACCCGGGCGCCCACCACTTTGGCGCAGTCCATAGGGGAGCCACCGCCCATGGCGATGATGAACCCGCAGTCCTCCGCGCGGTGGAGCGCCAGCGCCTCCTCCACGTTTTCCACCGTTGGGTTGGGGCGGACGTTGCTGTAGACATGGTAGGCTTTTTCATGGGCTTCCAAGGCCTGAATCAGTGGGTTTAACAATCCCACTTTGACGATGTTTTTGTCGGTGATAATCAAGGCAGGCT
>JAWXUJ010000347.1:0-2022 GCA_044432765.1 Eubacteriales bacterium
TTTCCGTTCCATAGACCCTCTTTCTACTGCTGACTGGCAGATTTCCGAATGACGTTAGGGGATTGGTTGTAGTATTTTTTCACCGCGTAGGAGAAATAGTGCTGATTGGCGTAGCCACATTCCTCGGAAATTTCCCGAATCCGCTTGGTGGTGGTGACCAGCAACTGGTGGGCGTGGTTCATCCGGGCATCCACCAGAAGGTCGATGAAGCTCTTCCCCACCACCTTTTTGATGACACTGGACAGGTAGTTGGAGGAGCAGTGGAGCCGTTCTGCCAGTTGTTGGAGGCTCATGTCCGGGTCGGAAAATTCAGCCTGGATGATGTCCATAGCCTTGTGCACCAACACATCGCCGGTTTTTTGACGACGGCCTGCAATGCTGTCCACAATCCGGTTGCTGAGCTCCAGGAGTTCTCGGCGCACCTCACTTTTACCACTGAGGAAGGTAATGGTTTTGACACCCTTCATATCCACTGCCGTCTCGTCCCCCAACGTTTTCCGGGTACGGTGGAGGATGACCAAAATTTCCAAGGCACATCCGTGGAAACCGGTGATGTCCTCCGATTGCACCGTCAGAAAGGCCTGTTCGAGAATGGCGGGCAAACTGTCTTTGTCCCCTGCCAAAATGGTGGATTCCAGCTGTCGCATAAGCTCTCGTTGGCCAAAGACCTCCGGTGCTTGCACCAAGTCACCGATGTGGATAATCTGCTCATCAGTTTTCTCAATGGAGGTAACGGCATCCACAGCCTCGGTGTAGGCCAGGGCGGTTTTGAGGATATCCACATAGTAGTTGCTCTGCCCGAAGTAGATGTTCATATTGATGATCCGCTTGGCAGCCAGCAGGATATCGTTGGGCAGAATGTTCAGATACTTGTCCAACTGGGTGCGGGTACCGTAGCCCACCACAAAGACGGCATCGCCGTAAAGGGTGCACTCGCAGGTCAGGTACTTTTGGGAGATGATTTTCACAATGTTGTACAGCCGTTTGTGCTTCACCTCTTCCAGCTCCGAAACGTCGTCACTTTTCACCACCCAGACGGCGTAGAGATGGTCTGGCTCTGCCACGGCAGGTACTTTTAGGCCAGCCTCGGAGAACAGTGCCTGGAACCGCCAAGGGCTGAGGCCGTTTTGCGCCAGGTTGGTCAGCAGCAAGTCCCGCTTCACATTTTGCAGTTCTTTTCGGGTGTCGATGTGCTCGTCGATGTTGAGAATCTCCAAAAATTTCTCGTCCATCTTGTCCTTGATACCGGCAAACTCCGATTTAATCTGCTTTTGGGTGATGGGTTTTAGGATGTAGGACAATATATTATATTGTATGGCCTGTTTCGCCAGATTGAATTGGTCATAGCCGGAGAGGAACACGATTTGCACATTGGGTTTGGCCTCCCGGGTGGCCTTTGCCAGCTCGATGCCCCCCATAATGGGCATCATAATGTCGGTGACCAGTAAGTCCACGTCGTTTTTCTCTAAAAAATCCAATGCTTCAAATCCGTTGCTGGCCTCACCGATGATGGTGAAACCCATGGATTCCCAATTCACCGCGTCAATGACCGCCCGGCGAATATTTTCCTCGTCATCTACCATTAAAACTGTGTACATGATACTACCTCTCCATTTCTAAGACGCTTCTGACTCATCGAACAGAAAGTCCTTGGGCGACTTTTCCGTCACCTGTTTGAACACTTTATAAAAGTAGGCCTTGTCGGAAAAGCCCAGTGCTTCGCAGATTTCTCCCACGGCACTGCCCTGCCGAAGCATGGTTTTCGCCGCCTCCACCTTGAGCATATTCCGCCGTTTGGTGATGCTGACGCCGTAGGCCTGTTGCATGGTGTTGTGGAGGGTGGTGCGAGAAATGCGGAAGGTCTCGCAAATGTCGTCCACCGATAAAGGCTCTGCCAAATGGGCTATAAGATACCGGTCGATTTTCTTGGCCTTGCCACTGTGGGTGGGGGCGATGTAGTTGGCGGAGCAGAGATATTCCACGCAGAGATTCATCAGATATGTAATAGAATTCAGCTTGTCA
>JAWXUJ010000348.1:0-2002 GCA_044432765.1 Eubacteriales bacterium
CCTTCGGGTGGACAACATGGGCATTCTGGAGGAATATGGCGAAGCCCTCAAGGTTCGTTTGCTCAACGGCTTGACCATCGAAGGGCCTACCAGCAACTACAACGACACCGGCAGAGGTCTGTATCACACCCCCGGGGACTTGGTGCGGGTGAACGGTCTGCCCAACGGCAAACTCTCCGTCAGCTCCAGCAACAAATCCTCTATCACTGGCAGTTTCAACGTCCAAACCCAAACCGTGGGTGGCTACCACCTGACCGACAACTGCCGGCTCTTCGACATGGTGAATAACAGCAACATGGTCGAGGTGGAATTGGGAGACATTCATCTGTCCACCATCTCCGGTGAGCAAGTGAAGTATATGCGCAAAACCACGGACAACAAGGTGGATTTGGTGATTTTTGAAAACGTGACCGGGGACGTATATCAGTACGGTAAAGTGGAAGAGGTCTCCGGCGGCGTGGTTTTGACCAACGGCGACCACCCGGATGGTGCAACCATGGTGCGGAACTCTTACCCATTTGATGTCAAAGATTATGTGGGTTTGGCAACCAGTAACCACCAAGTCCACGACCTGGTCAGCACCGCCCACATCTGCACCCTCAGCCATGGTGTGGTGGTGTCCCGAGACGATTTTTACTGGTATCAAGACGGCTACTATTTGAACATCGACAGTTGGAATGTCCCGGTTTCCGACAAAGTCCAGTGCTATAACGAGGAGACCGACACCTGGTCTACCTCCCTGGTGGACTTGCGAGCCTATGCCGAAGAATTGACGGTCTACTACGACAAGACCCCAAAAGAAGGCGGGAAAATCCGCGTTGTGGTGGCAGAAAAATCCTAAGATAAAAAACCATAGGCCGATTCTTGGGACGACTAAACGCGAAAAGTGAATGGTGAATGACTATTTTTCTTCGTCATTCACCATTCACTTTTTGTCATTGGTTCTGATTTGTAATTATTTCAAAATTTCATGCTCCACGTTGTCGAAACCGATGCGGGTGATGGTGTCGGCGAAGCGTTCGCCGGGGGTGCCATTGTCTCGGTAGAAGCAGAGGATTTTTTCCACAGTGTCCAGGGCGCCAGCTTCGTCAAAGAGGGCGTTCAAAGGCTTGCCCACGGCGGCTTTCTTGCCCCAACGTCCACCAATCAGGACTTTATAACCGGATTTTTCCACGGAAACAGCGCCGAAGTGACACTTTTTCACGCATAGACCGCAGTTGTTGCACTTGGCTGCATCGATGACCAATTTGCCATCTGCCAGGGTGGCGGCATCCATGGCGCAACCGATTTCCACGGCGCATTTCTTACATCCTTTGCAGCCTTCCACGTCCACCACAGGTTTGGCTTGACCGATGATGCCCACGTCATTCAAGTCGGGTTTGACGCAGTTATTTGGACATCCGCCCACGGCGATTTTGAATTTGTGGGGCAGTTTTGTGGTTTCGTAGCCTTTGTAGAATTTTTCATGTACTTGCTGGGACAGGGCGAAGGTGTCGCAGAGGCCGTATTGGCAGGTGGTGCCTTTGCAGGAGACGATGGGGCGGACTTTTGCACCAGTGCCTCCGGTTTCCAAGCCGTGCTCTCCCAAAAATGCTCGCAGAGGTTGGATGGAGTCATAGGGAACCCCTTGGACTTCAAAGGTCATGCGACCGGTCAAGGTGACTTCGCCATCGCCAAATTTTTCGGCGGCCTGGGCAATGATGGCCATTTTTTCTGCGGTGATTTTACCATTCCCGGTGATGATACGTCCATTGAAGCACTGGGTGCCCTTTTGGTTCAAAAAGCCGAGACCTTTGACCTCTTTGATTTGTTCAGCAGTCAACATGATACATTCTCCTCGTTTATTTTTTATTGTGCCTTTGCATTGTAACAGCAAATCTTTTATCAGGCATTTTTTACGAGAGACGAAGGATTTCGCCCACGGGCGGGACGAGGGTGTTACTTTCTGTCTGGACAGAAAGTAACCAAAGAGCCACCAAAGGGGGAATCAAGCCCCCTTTGG
>JAWXUJ010000349.1:0-2001 GCA_044432765.1 Eubacteriales bacterium
GCCTCAAGTACGAGCAGGAGGCCTACGAAGACCTGCTGAAAACCGCCCCCAAAAACGACAGCTTTGTGGACACTCCCGAAGGCCGTGGCACCATCTGTGATGTGAACCTGCTCCGCCAATCTGTCCGCGTCCGCATGGAGGATCACCCCGAGATCATCAACTCCTTTAAAAACAACGAAATCGCCGTCCTGCGCAGTGGCAAGGCGCGGAAAAACGATGCCCCCATCCCACGGGATGTGGCGCCCATCTCTTCCAAACCACGTGCACCCAAGGCACCCATGCCCACTGGCAACGAAGGTTTTGTGGAGCCCATCATCATCGGTGAAGCCGTGGAGCCAAGACAAGAGCGCCGTCCCAACAACAACCGGCGCAAGCCTCGCCCTGACCAATCCGGTCAACAGCAAGGTCAACAGCAAGGTCAACAAAAGCCCCGCCCACCCCGCGGTGAGCAAAAGCCCAAACCTCAAGGTGAGCAAAAGCCAAGACCTCCCAAGCCCCAAAATCAGCCCAAGCCCCAACAGCAATCCCAACAACCACAAGGGGAGGCTCCAAAGGAGGGCAGCGAGGCCAAGCCAAAATCGGGCAATCGCCGTCGCTATCGCCCCCGCCGTCCCAAAAACCCCAACGGCGGTCAAGGCGGTCAAAGTGGCGGACAACCCAAGTCTGAATAAATGCAAAAACCGATGCCAAATGGCATCGGTTTTTTGGTTGCCTACTTGATGTCGGAACGCCCGACAAAATAGTCAAGAGAAACGTGATAAAAATCGGCTAGTTTGATTGCGAATTCCAGAGGCAATGGCCGTTCGCCTCGTTCGTATTTTGAGTAGAGAGATTGGTCACAAAGAAGATAGGCTGCCACCTCTTTTTGTCCTAAATCCTTATCTTCCCGCAAATCTCGTATGCGAAATTTCATGTCATCACCCTAGAATACTATACCAAAGGACACATTGTCCTATTGCAATAATGGACAATATGTCCTATAATAATACATGGAGGTGAAAAAATGGACAGGTTTCAAGAGATGTATTTACACATGATGCGAGAATCAGAAAAGGCGATTAGGATTTTAATTGAGGCACAACAAGCCTGTGAGGCCATGTATATTTCCATGGAAGAATCAAAAGAGAACAATAAAGTCCTAGAAAAGTAAAGAAAACCTCCGATGGCAATGCCATCGGAGGTTTTGCCTATAGACTTTCAGCCAATTCCAGGCCGGGGTTTCTTTTGATGGTGTAGTCGATGCTCCAGGAGGAGGAGAAGACCAAGAGCAGGTGCTTCCGATAGTCTTCCAACAGCTCGGCATCGGAGGATAGGTTCAGGTCGCGAAGGTCATCCACAGGGCACTTGGTCATAAAGCGCAGGTGCTCATATGGCAGGTTGTCCATCCGCAAATCCACGCCGTACTCGTTTTTCATCCGGTACTGGAACACTTCAAATTGGAGGACGCCGACCACACCGACGATGACTTCTTCCATGCCGGTGTTGGGCACTTTGAAGATTTGAATGGCACCCTCTTGGGCGATTTGCTCCGTGCCTTTGATGAACTGCTTTCGCTTCATGGTGTCGCGGGGGCTGACGCGGGCGAAGTGTTCCGGGGCAAAGGTGGGGATGCCGGCGTATTTGAACTTTTTGCCAGGCATGGTGATGGTGTCGCCGATGGAGAAAATGCCGGGGTCAAAGACACCGATGATGTCGCCGGCGTAGGCTTCTTCCACGATTTCCCGCTCGGAGGCCATCAGTTGTTGTGGCTGGGAAAGACGCATTTTTTTGCCACCTTGGATGTGGAAAACTTCGGATTCCCGGCGATATTTGCCAGAACAGATTCGCATAAAGGCCAAACGGTCCCGGTGGGCTTTGTTCATGTTTGCCTGGATTTTGAAGACAAAAGCGGAGAAATCGGGGTCATAGACATCGATTTCGCCACAGTCTGCTTCGCGGGACAAGGGTGGCGGGGTCATTTGGAGGAAGTCCTCCAGGAATGGTTCCACACCGAAATTGGTC